>CAYZKF010000141.1:0-5084 GCA_964479135.1 uncultured Acidimicrobiaceae bacterium | reverse complement strand
AAGGTCGATGCCCGGTTGACAAAACCGGCCAGCGACTGAAGAGTCCGCGCGGCCTCCAGCTACCAAGCACTCAGGTTGGCGGGTACACCCCCATCCCCTTCGCCTTCTCCGTCTGCCAGAAGATCTCGGCGATCTCGGCGATCAGGTCGATGAGTTTCTGGCCTTCGGCCGGGTCGACCGACTTCTTGGCCTCACCGGCCTGATGGATCGCCTGCCAGAACAGATCGTCGAGATTGGGGAACTCGGTGCGATGGTCGGCGGTGAAGAAGTCGGCCCAAAGCACCATCAGGTGGTGTTTGACCTTCTCCGCTCGCGCCTCCTTGAGCTGGATGGCCCGCGCCCGAAACACTTCATCGTCGGACTCGTTGTACTTCTGGGCGATCTTGAGTACCGAGGTGGCTTCGATCGTGGCCTCTGCCGGGTCGTAGACCCCGCAGTAGAGGTCACAGTGGGCATGGGCGATGGTCACTTGGCGCATAGTCGTCTCCTTCAACTCGGCCGTCCTTTCGGATCATTCGTACCCGTTTGACCATACTCCTAAAATGGCCATGCAAAGGTTCCGGGTCGCCGAGGACTCGATGCGGCCGACGTTGGCCCCCGGGGACGAATTCGTCGTCACCGACTCGAGACCGCCGGTGGTCGGCGAGATCGTGGTCTTCCCCCACCCCGAACGCCCAGACTTCTGGATGGTCAAGCGGATGGTGGAATCCTCGATCCGACTCGCCGATGGTCTCGCCTGGGTGCTCTCCGACAATGGGTCTTCGACCCTGGCCGACTCCCGGACCCTCGGACCTGTCGAGTTGTCGGGGATGATGCCGATGGTCGATCGACTCGACACCGACACCTTCGTCGAGGGTGTCGAGATGCTTTGCGCCGAGGAGCCCTCCCTGGCCCGGATCGTGGAGACCCACGGTGTCCCGGCCTTCTGGAGACGCCTTCCCGGGTTCGCCACCCTAACCCTGTTCATCCTGGAGCAACAGGTCTCATTGGAGTCTGGCGCCGCCGTCTATCACCGGGTCCGGGAGGCCGCCGGCGAGGTCGAGCCGAAATCGATCCTCGCCGTCGGTGGCGAGGGTCTCGCCTCTGCCGGAGCCACCCGGCAGAAAGCCGGCTACATCCTCTCCCTCGCCGAGAAGCTGGTCACTGAAGCGTTCGACCTGGCCGCTCTCGAAGAGATGCCCATCGATGAGGCTCGTCGTCGGCTTCTTTCCCTGTCCGGAGTCGGCCCGTGGACCGCCGATGTCTACCTGCTCTCTGCGTTGGGACACATCGATGTCTTCCCCGTTGGTGATCGGGCTCTCCAAGTCGGAGCCGGGGAGACGTTGGAGATGTCGATTCCCGACCCGGACCAGCTCGAGATGGTGTCCCAGCCATGGCGCCCGCTTCGGGCGGTGGCCGCTCGTCTCATCTGGCACGGGTATCTGAGCCGCAGAGGCCGGGTCGAGCCGCCACACCCGTCTCCGGTCGCCGACACGTCGGAGCCGCGTAGAGTCGAAGGATGACCGAGTTCGTGGTCTCCATGGAGAACCGACCGGGCCGCCTCGCCGCCCTGACCGAGATCCTGGCCGCCGTCGGGGTCAACATCGAGGCGCTGGCCGCCTATGGGCACGACGGGGAGGGGACGGTGAGGCTCATCGTCGACAACGCAGACGCCACCCGCAGGGCCCTCGCCGATGCCGGTCTGCACAACGAGGAAAGGACCGTCCTCACTGCGCTGCTTCCCCACCGGCCCGGTGAGTTGGCCCGTCTGACCAGGTCCCTGGCCGACGCCGGAGTCAACATCGACGCCCTTTATGTACTCAACTCGAACGCCGACGGGATCGAGCTTGCGCTGTCCGTCGATCAGCCGGCGACCGCCCTCCCCCACCTCGAGGTGACCGGGGGCGTTTAGCTTCGAAGCACCAAGCACCTGGTACCACCCAGACAAGCCCTAAAGTGCCCCGGATGCGCACCAAGACCGCCAGGATGGTCGCGCTCGGTCTCTTCCTCACGGCATGCTCCGCCGCGGCCGAGCCCACCACGACGACAACCAGCACCACCCTCCCCTCGACGACAACTCTCCCGCCGACCACTACCACCACCGATCCCGATCTAGATCTCTCCCCGGTCACCGGTCTGCCCCTCGAAGATCCCGAAACCGGTGAACGGCGACTTCTCGCGGTGAAGATCGACAACCATCCGAGAGCTGTCCCCCAGTCGGGGATCGATCATGCCGACATGGTGATCGAGATCCTGGTCGAGGGGGTCACCCGCCTGCTCACCCTGTGGCAGGAAAGCGAGTCCGAATACCTCGGGCCGATGCGGTCGGGACGCCCCACCGACTCCTTCCTCCTCGCCGGCCTCAACAATCCGACCTTCGCCCGATCCGGCGCCCAGGAGTGGGTTCAGGCGGTCGCCGTGCTCAAGGGGATCCACCAGATAGGTGAGATCGGTGCACCGTCGACCTTTCGCATAAGGAGTCGAAACGCCCCCCACAACCTGTATGTGAACACCGTCGAGTTGCGGAACGTCGCCGACTCCAGAGGGCACTCCGACGAGCCACCCCCACCCCTGTGGTCGTTTGGCCCGATGCCTGCCAACGCAGAGACTGCGTCACAGATCACGGTCCGTTTCGGGGGCAACATCGTCCGCTGGGAATGGGATGGTGGCGCCCGGGCCTGGCTGCGCACCGCCTACGGCGCCGAGTCCATGTATCGCGACGAAGACGGGACCGAGTCGAGGGTCGCGGTGCCGGTGCTCATCGCCTTACATGTCGAGCAGTACACCGAGCGGGTGCCGCCCGGCTGGACGGGGCAAGCCCTACCCAGCTCACGAACGTTGGGCTCGGGCAGGGCGGCAGTCTTCGCCGACGGCAAGGTGATCGAAGGGACCTGGGAGCGAGAAGAGGAGACCGATTGGTTCACCCTCACCTACGACGATGGCGAGACCTTGCTGGTCCCCCCCGGCAGGTCGTGGGTCTCGCTGGTCCCCAACACCGGGGGGCTGAGCTACGAGCCCTGACCTCGTCACCCGGGCCCTTGCCGATGCCAACCGGCTCCAATCGGAGCTGAACCTATTCATCGATATCGAGCCCGATGGGAAGGTCGATCGACCGTCGGGTACCGGACCACTCTCCAGCGTTCCGATTGCACTCAAAGACCTGATCGACCATAGGGGCAGGGTCACCACCTGCGGCTCGGCGTTCTACCGTCACACCGCTTCTTCCACCGCCCCATGTGTTCAAGCCCTGGAAACGGCGGGTGCGGTCATCATCGGCCGCACCGGCCTCCACGAGTTCGCCTTCGGGTTCTCCTCGGAGAACCCCCATTGGGGACCGGTCCGCAACCCATGGGACCCGACGACCTCCCCGGGAGGGTCTTCGGGAGGATCGGCGGCGGCCGTGGCCGCCGGGATCACCCCGATCGCCGTCGGCACCGACACCGGGGGATCGGTCCGGGTGCCGGCGGCGCTGTGCGGAATCTACGGGCTCAAGGTCACCTATGGCCGCATCCCCCTCGACGGGGTGTTCCCCCTTGTTCCCTCGATCGACACTGTCGGCCCTCTCGCCGACTCGGTCGACAATCTGTCACTTGCCTACCGGGTGATGTCCGGAGAACAAGTCCTCGAGCCACCGACCGGACCCCTCCGACTCGGGATCCCCCAGCCGTGGTTCGACGAGGCGCCGCTCAGCGACGAGGTCAGAGCGGCCTTCGCCGCCACCACCACCGATCTGGCGTCGATCGGCCACCAGGTGGTCCCCATCGATGTACCCGAGGCCGTCCCCTCCCATCACATCATGTGGGCCAT
Source organism: uncultured Acidimicrobiaceae bacterium (assembly GCA_964479135.1). Taxonomy (GTDB): domain Bacteria; phylum Actinomycetota; class Acidimicrobiia; order Spongiisociales; family ZC4RG35; genus ZC4RG35. Next base: position 1,298 of record CAYZKF010000141.1, on the reverse strand, counting down.
CGCCGGTGAGGTCCGCGAGATCCATCGGAAGTTCCGCGCCCGAGGTGAGCCATACGGCGAAGACGTCGCCCACCGTCTCGACGACGCCGACCGGGTCACCGAAGACGAGTTGAGACAAGGACGGGAGTGGCAGATGATGCTCAGGTCCCGGTTTGCCGGGGCGTTGAGTGCGGTCGACCTCCTGATAACGCCGACGGTGCCGGTGCGATCGAAGATGATCGGCGAGGAGATGATCGGTGACCTCCACTACCGGGCGGTTCTCTCCTACTTCTCCGCGATCGTCAACCACGCACTGCTCCCCGCAGTGGCCATCCCCCTGGCGGGCACCGGAGCGCCGCCACTGTCCCTCCAGGCGATCGGCCCTCTCGACGGTGAGAACCTCCTCCTCGGCTTCGCCCGCCAACTCGAGTCGGAAGGCATCTCAGGTTTCTCGATCGGCAGGTCGAATAGAACAGCGACACCGCCCGGATAGACTCGGGACGAAACAACCAAAGGCGGCCGCGCGCGGCCGTAGGACAAGAAAGAGACCTCTAGTGGCCGAAGAGATAGCCACGGAAGACCCCAAGACCAGCGCAGAGACATTCGACAGATTGGTAATCCGCTTCGCCGGGGATTCCGGCGACGGGATGCAGTTGGCGGGGAGCCGGTTCACCGATGCATCGGCTCTGTTCGGCAACGATCTGGCCACCCTCCCCAGCTTTCCTGCGGAGATCCGGGCGCCGGCGGGGACCCTCCCCGGTGTTTCCAGCTTCCAGGTGCAGATCGCCGATTTCGACATCCTCACCGCGGGAGACGCTCCCGACTGTCTGGTGGCGATGAACCCGGCGGCATTGAAGAAGAACCTCAAGGACCTTCGCCCCGGCGGGACCCTCATCGTCAACACCGACACCTTCGACCAGCGAAACCTGGCCAAGGCCGGTTACGACACCAACCCGCTGGAGGACGGGACCATGGATGGCTTCCGGGTGATCGAGGTCCCCATGGACGAGTTGACCAAGCTCGCCGTGAAGGACACCGGGGTCAGCGGACGCGAAGTGCTCCGCTCCAAGAACTTCTTCGCCCTCGGCCTCATGGCCTGGCTGTTCCACCGTCCCACCGAGCCCACCCTGGAATGGGTCGCCAAGAAGTTCTCCAGGGTGCCCGAGGTCGCCGCAGCCAACTCGGCCAGTTTCCAGGCTGGCTACAACTTCGGGATAACCACCGAGGCCACCAGGGTCACCTTCGAGGTCAAGCCGGCGACACTGCCCCCCGGCACCTACACCAACGTCACCGGCAACACCGCCCTCGCCTGGGGGCTG
>CAYZKF010000140.1:0-5092 GCA_964479135.1 uncultured Acidimicrobiaceae bacterium | reverse complement strand
CAACGTGATCTTCGCCGGGATGGGGGAGAGCTGCATCCGTCTCGACGTCTCCCACGGCGACGGGGTGTGCCGCTCCGGCGACGGCGGGGCCACCTGGACTCATTGCGGGCTGGCCGACACCCGACACATCGGAGAGATCCGCATCCACCCAAAGAACCCCGACCGGGTCTATGTCGCCGCTCTGGGACACGCCTTCGGCCCCAACGAGGAGCGGGGCCTGTTCCGCACCAGCGATGGTGGGAAGAGTTGGGAGAAGATCCTCTACAAGACCAACCAGGCGGGGGCGGTCGACGTCAGCTTCGACCCCAACAACCCCGAAGTGATCTACGCCACCTTGTGGCAGACCCACCGCAGCTTCTGGGAGGTCAGCAGTGGCGGGCCCGACAGCGGGATCTGGAAGTCGACCGACGGCGGCGACACCTGGGTCGACATCACCCGGAACAAAGGCCTCCCCAAGACCGGGCTCATCGGCAAGATCGGGGTCACCGCCTCACCGGTCAAGGCGGGACGGGTGTGGGCCCTCGTCGAGGCGTCGGAAGCCCCCGGGCTCTACCGGTCCGAAGACTTCGGGGAGAGTTGGAGGCTGGTCAACGACGAGCCCCGGCTCCGCTACCGCCCCTGGTACTACATGCATCTCTTCGCCGACACAGAAGAAGCCGACACCGTCTATGTCAACAACCTGGAGATGTTCAAGTCGACCGACGCCGGGAAGACCTTCACCCCCATCGCCACCCCCCACGGCGACAACCACGACCTGTGGATCGACCCCAGGGACAACCAGCGGATGGTCCAGGGCAACGACGGGGGCGCCAACGTCTCGTTCAACGGCGGCGGGTCCTGGAGCACCATCTACAACCAGCCGACCGCCCAGATGTACACGGTGACCACCGACAACCGCCAGCCCTGGTATTACGTCTACGGCACCCAACAGGACAACTCGAGCATCGCCGTCCCCTCGGGCGCCCCCGACGGGGCGATCACCTGGGCGGACTGTTACCCGGCGGGGACCGGGGAGAGCGGGTTCATGGCGGTCCACCCCGACGATCCCGACATCGTCTTCGTCGGGGCGGTGGGCAGCTCACCGGGCGGGGGCGGGTCGTTGCAACGGTACGACCACCGCACCGGCCAGATCCGACTGGTCAACGTCTGGCCGGAGTCCCACGGTGGGATCGGGCCCGGTGACCTCGACTACCGCTTCCCCTGGACCTACCCGATCCTGTTCTCACCCCACGACTCCACGGTCCTCTACACCGCGGGCAATGTCGTCTTTCGCAGCGAAGACCAGGGCCAGACCTGGGAGCCGATCAGCCCCGACCTGAGCCGCAACGACCCGGCGAAACTGGCTGCTTCCGGGGGGCCGATCACCAAAGACACCAGTGGCGCCGAGCATTACTGCACCATCGCCACCCTCCGGGAATGCCCCATCGAGGCCGGGGTGTTGTGGGCGGGCAGCGATGACGGTCTGGTCCACGTCTCCCGTGACGGTGGGGGGAACTGGGAGGAGGTGACCCCACCCGACCTGCCGGAGTGGAGTTTCGTCCGCACCGTCGAGCCCTCCCCACATGAGGCGGGCACCGTCTATCTGGCGGCGACCCGTTACAAGCTCGACGACAACACCCCCTACCTCTACCGGAGCACCGACTACGGCAAGACCTGGGAGGGCATCGTCGGAGAAGGTGACACCGCCATCCCCGCCGACGAGTTCGTCCGGGTGATCCGGGTCGACCCCAACCGTCCCGGGCTCCTCTATGTCGGGACCGAGACCGGGATCTACCTGTCGACCGACGACGGGGCCACCTGGGATCGTTGGGGGTCGAATCTTCCGGTGACCCCGGTCTACGACCTCACCGTCAAAGGGACCGACCTGGTGGTCGCCACCCACGGACGCTCGTTTTGGATCCTCGACGACCTGACCCCTCTCCACCAGCTCGTCGACACCGCACCCGAGCCCGGGATGCGTCTGTTCCAGCCGCGGGACGTCTGGCGGGTCCACCCCGACCTGTTCGAACCGTGGGTGACCACCGAAGGCAAGGACTACTGGGTGTCGTTGGGCAAGGCGGCCACCTTCCACGCCGAGCCCGACGAGACCGGCCAGACCCGTCGCACCTTTCTCGACGCCGGCGAATCGGGGCCCCGGGGAGTCACCGTCACCTACGTCCTCGGCGACGAGGTGGCCGAAGGGGAGTCCACCGTGGCCCTCGAGTTCGTCGACGGGAGCGGCGGGCTGGTGAGACGGTTCGAGCCCGAGCCCCCCGGACGGGCCGAGATGAGCGACGACGAGAAGGCGTACCACTCGGGGCCGTGGATCACCACCAAACCCGGGGTCAACCGGTTCGTCTGGGACCTGCGCCACCAAGGGTCGACCAAAGTGTTGGGCAACAAGCTGTCGACCATGGCCAACCAGGGCCCGCTGGTGATTCCCGGCACCTACCGGGTCCGACTGGTCTTCGCCGACCCCTCGGGGGAGGACCACACCCTGACCGAGTCTTTCGAGGTGGTCAACGATCCCCGGGTCACCGTCTCCCAAGAGGATCTCGTCGAGCAGCTGGAGGCTCTCCTCGGGATCCGCGACCATATCTCCTCGGCCCATCAGGCGGTCAACGACATCCGGTCGATCAAAAAGCAGCTCGACCACTGGCGGGACCGCCCCGACCTCGGCGACGGGGCCCGCACTGCGGCCAGTTCTCTGGAAGCCAAGCTCCACGAGATCGAGGACCAGCTGATGTTGCCCGGGGAGCACAAGGACACCTTCGGTCTCAACGAGCCGTCACGACTCACCCAGAAACTGGCGTCGGTGATCAGTGTGGTCGCCTCGGCGGACGCTAAGCCGACCCGGAACTCCCTCCAGGTGGCGGCCAAATATTCAGCGGAGATCGACGAGCTGTTGGCCCGTCTCGACCAGGTGCTGGCCACCGACCTCGGCGAGTTCAACACACTGATGGCCGAAGCCAACCTTCCCGCGGTCAGCGTCTGAGACGTGGAACCACCCAGTCCGGGTCGATGGGGGTGAGGTGAGCGTCGAGCCGTGGATGGTGGTGGTCGTCATGGTCGCGGTGGCGGTCTCTTTCACGGTGTCGGCCTCCGCCGGGTTTGGAGGGTCTTTGGTACTGGTCCCCACCCTGGCCCTGATCCTCGGGACCAAAGAGGGGGTGGCCCTGGCCGCCTTGCTGTTGGCGGCGAACAACGTGGTCAAGGTGTTCGCCTACCGGGAGACCCTCCCGGTTCGCAAGGCTCTGATGGTGGTGGTGCTGATGGCATTGGGCGCCGCCCTGGGGGCGCGCCTCCTGGTTGCCGCCCCGGAGACACTGGTGGCCACCGCGGTGATCGTCAGCTTCGCCCTGGCCTTGGTCGCCGAACGTCTCGGCCTGACCCGGGTGCGTCTCGCCGGCGGGCCGTTCTTCGCCTTCGGCTCCGGCGCCACTTCGGGCTTCTCCGGGACCTCGGGCCCGTTGAAGGGGCTGGCCCTCCGCCAACTCGATCTCGATCGGTCCCATTTCGTCGGGGCGGCGTCGCTGGCCTCCCTGGTCGGCGACGTGACCAAGACCGCGGTGTTCACCGAAGCCGAACTGCTCGGTGGCGACAGCTTCATGATCGCGCTGATCGCAGTCCCCCTGATGCTGGTCGCCACCTTCACCGGGAGGAAGATCAACTGGGCCGTAGGCGAGCGGGGCTACAGCATGCTGTTCTGGGGAGTGATGACCGGTTACACCGTCCGTCTACTCCTCAGACTGTGACCACCTATTCAACGGGAGTGACCGCGATCCCGATCACCACGATGTGAGGCAGTATCCCGGCGATGTGGTCCCGGGTGATCTGGTCCTTCTTCAGCCCATGAGCCCTGGCGTCGATCGGCCGTTTCTCCCAATAACGGGTCATGAACTCCAGAGTCTCGGTGTGGTCGGTCATGACCTCGGCGGTCCCGGTGTACATCTTGCCGGCCAGTCTCAGCTCGACATCGGCCGCCGTTTCGAAGTTGTGCCACCATTTGCGTTGCCGCTTGGTGACCAAGATGACGGTGCCGTCCTCCCGGTGGTAGCTGACCGGGATGGTGTAGGTCTTTCCCGATCTGCGTCCGGTGAAGGTGAGCAGGGCAACACTCCGGCCGATCGTCCCCTGGAGCCCGGGTTTGGTCAGAGCCCACCTCATGACCGCGTCATCAATGGTCACGAAGGTCCTCGGGGCGTTGGCTCTCGGTGGTCATCGGTACCTCCAATTTTCGTTGACGCACCCATCTTCGGATCGCACCCTTGGTCCCCGGCTAGGGGCCAAAGTCACCAAGGCGACTGTGACCGCCCCCACGGCTGTGACTCGACGCGTAGGGTTCCCGGTCTGCGATTGAAGCTACCTGAACCAGGACTCACCCTTCTGCACCAAATGGAGGCTGAACCCTCATGACCCTCGATGATGCTGATCTGGGACCGGACAGCGGGCCGGAGGAGCTCGCCGAAGACGCGGCATGGGAGATTCCCTACTGGTTCGATGACGATCAATTCGACAAGGCCCTGACCGCGCAACGGACCCTGGCGATTCTCAAAGGCGCCTTCGACGTGGAGAAAGACTCCTACGACCTGTTCCTCAAACAGCAGAAGGCCCGCAAGGTGTGGGGAGCGGTGTACATCACCCTGGGTCTGGGAACTGTCCTGGTCGCCGCCATGTCGGGTGTCAGTGCGCTCATGGAGGTAACCGGGGTTGCCGCAGTGCTCGGGTTCCTGGCGGCTTTCCTCGGTGGGGCCGTCGGCTTTCTCCGTCCCGATGAGAAGGCCGCGGAAAGTGAGCGTATGGCCAGAGCCGCGGTGGCCGTGTCCGACCGAGCACGTCTGTTTCGGGAGTCTCGACTGCCCAACCTGCTGGCGGACAGTGCCGGCGACAAGCTGGTGTCGGATCTCATGCATCGGGCTGACTCGGTCCTGTCCTCCCTCACCGAGGATCTCAGTTCGGTGCGAAATGGTGACGAGCCCAAATACAAGACCCAGCTTCTCGAGGAGACTTCACAGACCGGTCCACCTTCGCCGACCGCCTAGTGTCCTGTCCGGTGGGTCCGGTTGCTATTTCGGCGAGCGATTTTCGTTCCTGGCAAGGACGCAGGACGCAG
>CAYZKF010000139.1:0-5137 GCA_964479135.1 uncultured Acidimicrobiaceae bacterium | reverse complement strand
CCGGTCCCCGGCGGGGTCGCATGCCACCCTCGGGCCTTCGAGGTCGTCCCAGTCGACCAGCGTCGGACTTGTTTCCATGATCCAGGCTCCCCGGGATTGCTCCACGGCGGCCAGGACCCAAGAGAAGACCTTCGGCCCGGGTGCGACCCGGCCCTTGCCATGAGCCGATTTCAGCCACTGGAGCCGGGCGACACCAAGCTCGGCCAACTTCTCCACCAGGAAGCGCTGACGGTCCTTGCTGGCCGGAGCGGCCACCGCAACCGATAGCTCGCTGGAACGGGGGACACGTGTTTCCTCACCCCGGTCCACGATGTGGCCGCCACCGAGGCGCCCCCCACCGATAACTCCCAGCCCGTCGGTGTAGGTGAGCCGGTCACCCTGCTTCAGCCGGAGGACCTTGGTCAGGTGTCGCCACTGGACGATCGAGATGTCGAGCGCATCGCCCTCCCAAGGAGCCCCGATGACGACATGGGGGATGTGCTTCATGGATGCGGGGCGGGGCGGTCGGTCCGCTCCCCTCTCAACTCGGCCCAACGCCTCAACAACTCCTCCTCCTCGGCGCTGAGACTGGTCGGGACCGCGACCGCGACCAGAATCAGGAGGTCTCCCCGGGTCTTGCGCCCGAGAACAGTCATCCCCGCACCCCTCACCCGGAAAGTCTCACCTGGTTGGGTGCCGGGGGGAATGTCGAAATCGATGGTTCCCCCGTCGATCAGAGGCACCTCTATCCGGGTGCCCAAGGCGGCGTCGGCGAATCCCAGCTCGACCGAATGCCACAGGTCATTGTCGTGACGTTCGAACCGGGGGTCGTCGGCAACCACCAGTTCGACATAGAGATCGCCGGCGTGTCCGTTCCTGCCCACCATCTCGCCGCGACCGCTCAACCGCAGACGGGTACCGGTGCTGACACCGGCGGGAACCTCGACCTCGACCTCGACCCGCTCGGCCACCGACCCGGCTCCGGAGCACACGGTGCAGGGATGGTCGACGAGAGAACCTTCGCCACGACAACGTCGACACTCCGACGCCGACATCATCGTCCCGAATACCGACCGTTGGGTCACCCGGACCTGACCGGCCCCTCCACAGTCTGGACATGTGACACGGGTCGAACCCGGCTCGGCTCCGCTCCCCGAGCAATGGGGGCAGTAGACCCGGGTTCCGTATTCGACAGTCACCTCCCCGCCGAACGCCGCCTGTTCCAGAGTGACCTGGGCGGCGACCAGGATGTCCCGACCGCGGGGTGGTCTCGATTGCCGCGCCCCGAAGAGCCCACCATCACCGAACACCGAGCGGAGCAGATCGTCGAAACCGCCGAACCCGCTGATCAGGTCGGAGAGATCGATGGTGTCCCCACGGTCGTACCGTCTCCGTCGGTCTGGATCGGAGAGCACCTCGTATGCCTCGGCTGCGTCGCGAAAACGGGCCGCGGAGTCCGGATCCCCCGGGTTGGTGTCAGGGTGGGTCTGGCGGGCGATCCTGCGGAAGGCCTTCTTGATCTCCTCGTTGGTGGCACTCCGATCGACCCCCAGTGTTGCGTAGTAGTCCTTAGGCATACTCAGTCAGACCCGGAGCCGATCTGCTCTTCCAGTTCCCTCGAGACTTCTTCCACTGCCGATATCGCCCGCTTGTAGTTCATCCGCATCGGGCCGATCACCCCGACCGAGCCCACTTCGCCGGAAGCGTCGTAGGCCCGGGAGACCACCGCCATGTCGATCGAGGAGTCGTCGAGCTCGCTCCCGATCTGTATGGACACTCGCGAAGCACCGGCGAGAAACTTCATGACCTCGGCCTCCCGCTGAAGGATCTCGAGGATTCTCTGGATACTCTCGGGGTCCTCCCAGGCGGACGACATCCGCTGGGTCCCCCCGATGAACATCTCCGACCCGGCAGTGGCCGCAAGATGGAGGCAATCGGTGAGGGTGAGGACCACCTCCCGGGTCGGGTCGTCCAACTCCTGGATGGCATCGGCAGGGAGGCCACCGGCCGAGCGCAACTCGGCCCCGACCAGGGCCGCGGCGACCAGTCGCTGTCCCCTCTCGATCTCTTGTGGAGTCACCGGGACCCGGACCCTCCCCCGTTGCTGAACCACCCTCCCACCCTCGGTGATCACGATGACCAGGATCTGGTCGGTGGTCACCTGAACGGTGTGAACCGATCTGACCCGGTCGCGGCTCACCCCCGGCGCCACCACCACGGCGGGCAGATCGGTGATCTCGGCGAGGAGATCCGAGGTCGCCCTGAGCAACTTGGACAACTCGAGATGGACATCACCGAAAAAGCTGGTCACCCGGTCGTGATCCGGCCGGCGGAGGCGATCGGTGTCGAGATGATCGACGTAATAACGGTATGCAGCGGCGGTGGGGATTCGACCGGCCGAGGTGTGAGGCTGAACCGCGAAGCCCTCCTGTTCCAAGGCGGCCAGGTCGTTGCGGATGGTGGCCGCCGAAACCGCCAGCTTGGAATGTTCGGCGATCGACCTGGAGCTGACCGGCTCACCGGTCCTGATGTGCTCCTCGACGAGTGCACGAAGCACTTCGGAACGACGATCTTCAAGCATTTGACTCGGTTGACACGATATCGGCCGCCCGGGCCTGTTCCCACCCCGACGGAGGAGCCAACCCGAGAGCCGTGCGATGGACCACGTCGGTGAGGAGGGGGCGGGTCACCACCAGGCGGTCTCCGGTGTCCTCGATGACCCCCGCCTCGAGCAGGCGGATCCCGTCGGGGTCGGCCATCAGCGCCCGTGTGCCCGGGCCATGGCCCACCCCAACCGTTCTTCTCAACCCGACGAAAAGCCGGTCCAGTTCGGCATCCCAACCGGAGATCGACTCCTCACCGGCTCGTGGCGAACTTCCTCCTTCGACAGCCTCCAGGTAGGAGTCGATGCGACGAAGGTTGCGATAGCGACGCCCCTCCCTGAAACCGTGGGCGCCGTTGCCGAACGCCAGGTATTCGCCTTGGGCCCACACCGTCATGTTGTACCGACACTCCCCGCCGGGAAGCGACCAGTTGGAGACCTCGTACCGATCCAGCCCGGCATGACCCAACGCCTCGTCGGCATACTGGTGACGATCGGCCTGGACGTCGGGATCGGGGGCTGGTGCGCCGTCGCGTACCGACCTGCCCAGAGGGGTCCCCGGCTCTACGGTCAGGGCGTAACAAGAAACATGGCCGACCCCGAGACCGGCGACCCGATCGACCGAGTCCGACCATGAGGCGTCGGTTTCCCCGGGAGTCCCGTAGATCAAGTCGACCGAGACGTTGCCGAAGCCTGCCTCGCCGGCCGCCTCGACCGATCTGGCGACGTCGTCGGGTTGATGGCGTCGGCCCAATGAGGAGAGGACCGCCTCGTCGAGGCTCTGGGCGCCGAAGGAAACCCGGTTGAACCCGAATCCGGATAGGGCAGCCGCCCGATGAGGGCTGAAGTCTTCGGGGTTGGCTTCGAGGGTGACCTCGGCGGTGTCGTCGATCCCCTGACTCGAAGCCAGCGCTTCGAGGATCTGGGCGAGGAAGCCCGGGTCAACATGACTTGGCGTGCCACCACCGAAGTAGACGGCATCGAGGGGCCGCCACCTCTCGGTGGTCTCGACCTCGGTGACGACGGCTCGAATGTACCGCTCGGCGAGGTCGTCCCTTCCCGCGACCACTGCGAAGTCGCAGTAGGGACAAACCCGGGCGCAAAAAGGGATGTGGACGTATGCGGCCGCTGCGCCAACCAGTGCGTCGGCTTCCCCGGGGGTCAAGACTCGTCGTCCACCTTGAGGGCGGCAACGAAAGCCTCCTGGGGCACCTCCACCGAACCCACCATCTTCATTCTCTTTTTGCCCTCTTTCTGCCGCTGGAGGAGCTTCTTCTTCCTCGTAACGTCCCCGCCGTAACACTTGGCGGTGACGTCCTTGCGGCGGGCCTTGACCGTCTCCCTACTGATCACCCGCCCGCCGATCGCCGCCTGGATGGGCACGTCGAAGAGCTGTCGGGGGATCAAGGCTCGCAAGCGCCCGGTCATCTTGGTCCCGTAGTCGTACGCCTTGTCGCGATGGACTATCGCCGAGAAGGCGTCCACCGGTTGAGCGTTGAGCAGGATGTCCACCTTGACCAGGTCGGCGTCCCGATACTCGGACGGCTCGTAGTCGAGGGACGCATAACCTTTGGTCTTCGACTTGAGGAGGTCGAAGAAGTCGTAGACGATCTCAGCGAGGGGGATGTCGAAGTCGAGCTCGACTCGTTCCGGGCTGAGATAGTTCATGTTGCCCACCACCGCCCGACGACTGGTGGCCAGCTCCATGATTGGCCCCACGTATTCGGTCGGGGTGAGGATCATCGCCTTGACATAAGGCTCGGCGACGCCCCGCCTCTCGGTGGGCTCGGGGAGGTCCTGGGGTGACTTGATCACCATGGTCTCGCCGTCGTTGCGGGTCACCCGGTAGGCAACCGAGGGGGCGGTGGCCACCAGATCGAGGTCGTACTCGCGCTCGAGACGCTCCCTGACGATCTCCATGTGGAGCAGACCGAGGAAACCCACCCGGAACCCGAACCCTAGTGCGCGAGAGGTCTCCGGCTCCCAGCTCAGCGAAGCATCGTTGAGTCGGAGTTTCTCGAGGGCTTCTCTGAGCTTCTCGTAGTCGTCGCCGTCGGTGGGGAAGATCCCGGAGAACACCATCGGTTTGGGCTCGGTGTACCCGGGCAGCGCCTCGGTGGCCTGGTGGCGCGAGTTGGTAATGGTGTCGCCGACCTTGATGCGGTCGATCTCTTTCACCCCGGTGATCAGATAGGCGACCTCACCGGGGCCAACCCGTCCCACCGGGACTGCCTTCGGGGTGAGGAAACCGATCTCGTTGGCATCGTGAGTCTCGCCGGTGGCCATGAACCGGATCGAGTCGCCGGTCCCCAGTTCGCCGTCGACCACCCTGATGTAACAGACCACCCCGCGGAAGGCATCGAAGTAGGAGTCGAAAACCAAAGCGCGCAGCGGAGCCTGGAGATCCCCTCTGGGAGCGGGGACCTGGCGGATGAGGGTTTCGAGCAGGTCATCCACTCCCGCTCCGGTTTTGGCGGAGAGCCGCATTACGTCCTCTGATGTTCCCCCGAGGATGTTGACCAACTCGGAGGACACCCTCTCGGGATCGGCGGCGGG
>CAYZKF010000138.1:0-5147 GCA_964479135.1 uncultured Acidimicrobiaceae bacterium | reverse complement strand
TCATGGTGGTCAAAGAAGTTGTCGGGGTGTCGCGATCTCTGGTCCCACGTCGACTCGGGATCATGATCGATCGGATAGGCGGGTAGGGCTCGGTCGCTGCTGCTCGGTCGCTGCGCTCCCTCGTTGTGTTTCGTACTTCGTATTTCGTATTTCGTACTTCGACCGCGACCCTGATCGCTGCGGCCGGGGTGGGGCGTACCGGCTGATCGCGCTGATGGTGTCCCTCTGCGGAGCGGGGGGACCGTCCGAACTTGGTGAGGGCGAGGGGGGAACGGTCTCTCCGGCGTTCGCTGGTCCCCCCCTCGACGACCCTTCTGGCCGTCGGTCCCCCCGTGGACGGGGGGACACCGGAGCTCGGTCGCTGCGCTCCCTCGCCGTACTTCGTACTTGGTATTTCGACCGCGGCGTCCTCGCAATGACCGGCGGGCCAAGCCGTGCTGGTCGCGTCGGAGGCTTGTTCTCTTACGGAGGCCAGGAACGCTTCTACGGACTCGAAGTACGAAGTACGAAGTACAAAGTACGTCGTCGGGTACCGGGTTACGATCTCCGCAATGGCTTTTCCTGACGGGATCGCAGATTTCAGGTCTGACACGGTGACCCGTCCCACGAGGGGCATGATCGAGGCGATGGCCTCGGCACCGCTGGGCGACGACGTCTATCACGACGATCCCACGGTCAACGCTCTGGAGGAGGAGTCGGCAACGGTGACCGGCAAGGAGGCGGCAGTGTTCGTCCCCACCGGGACCATGGGCAACCAGCTCTCCATCATGTATCACACCAGGCCCGGTGAGGAAGTCCTGGCACACGAGGGGAGCCATGTTCGGTCAATCGAGGCGGGAGCTCCACAGGCCCTCTCCGGAGTCGGATTCCGGACGGTGAACGGGGAGAACGGTCGGATCACACCCGAAGACGTCGACGCAGCCATGTCGATGGCTGGGTTCTTCCCGCGTATCGGGTTGATGGTCTGGGAGAACACCCACAACCTCTCGGGGGGCCGGGTGATCCCCATCGAGACAATGGAGTCGACCTCGGCTCGAGCTAGAGAACATGGGCTGGCCATCCACATCGACGGGGCGAGGATCTTCAACGCGGTGGCGGCAACCGGTGTCGCCGCCACCAGGTGGGCGGCCACCGCCGACACCATCCAGTTCTGCTTCTCCAAGGGCCTGGGCGCGCCTGTCGGCTCCATCGTTTGTGGATCTGCCGAGGCCATCGCCGAGATCCGGTATCTCCGCAAGCGTCTCGGTGGCGGGATGCGCCAGTCCGGGGTGATCGCAGCTGCTGCCCGGGTGGCCTTGGCGGAGAGGGAACGCATCGTCGAGGACCACGTCCTCGCCCGCAAGCTTGGTGAGGCCCTCGATGCATTGTTCCCCGGGGTGATGAGTCTCGATGACGTGGAGACCAACATGGTCCTCATCGACTTTGCCGGTTTGGGAATGGAGTGGGGAGAAGTCGCCTCTCGAATCGGGGCTGCTGGGATCAAGGCCAACCCACCGTTCGGGGGAGCCTGGCGTCTGGTGACTCACCGGGATGTGGACGCCGTCGATGTCGACCGTCTCGCCACCGCCCTCTCGTAACCGATGGCCGGCGCCGCGGGTCGGAGAGTGTGGTGAGTTTCGCAGTTCTCTTCCCCGGGCAGGGGAGTCAGTTCGTGGGCATGGGGGCAGATCTCTTCGAGAGACGTCCCGATCTCCTTGGCGAGACCGCCGACCGTGTCCTCGGGTGGTCGTTGCGCCGACTCTGCCTCGAAGGGCCTGAGGATGCCCTGACCCGGACCGAACACGCCCAACCTGCGCTGTACGCCCTGGGCTACGCCCTGTGGGATCTCCTCCAAGAAGCGTTGGGTGTCAATCCTGCTGGCGCCGCCGGTCACTCACTGGGCGAATACACCGCTCTCGCTGCTTCGGGGGCACTCACTTTCCAGGACGGTCTCGCGGTGGTGGCCCGTCGGGGGAGGGCGATGGCTGAGTCCGCCGACATCGAGCCCTCGGGGATGGCGGCGTTGATCGGTGCCGACCCGGAACAGGCCGAAGAGGTGGCGGCGACGAGGCGGCGATCGGGAGGAAGGCTAGAGGTGGCCAATGTCAATGCGCCCGGCCAGATCGTGCTCGCCGGGGGCCGCGAGGATCTGGAGTGGCTAGCCGCAAACGGAACGGTGTTGGGGGTGCGGAGAGTGATTCCGCTCAAGGTGGCCGGGGGTTTCCACTCCTCGTTCATGGAACCGGCAGCCAGGCAACTCGCCCGGGCCCTCACCGAGGTCCCATTTGTAAAACCGCGATTCCCGGTATGGTCCAACACCACCGCCCGGCCACATGTCCTCGGGTCGTTGACCGATACCCTGGTCAGTCAGGTTGTCTCCCCGGTGAGGTTCGCCGAGACTCTGGTCGACATGGCCGAGACGGGAATCGCGACCTTTGTCCACGTCGGGCCGGGGGACGTCACCGCCGGCATGGCACGGAAGACGGTACCCGGGTCGGTTGTGCTCGCCGTGTCGTCCGTCGAGGACATCGACAGCTCGGTCGACGCGCTCGGTACCATGTGAGGAGATGCGACCATGTTGACTGCTGAGATCACCGGGTGGGGCAAGTGCATGCCCCCCAATGTCCTCTCCAACCACGACCTCGAGCAGTTGGTGGAGACCTCGGACGAGTGGATAACCACCCGAACCGGGATCAAGGAACGCCGGATCAGTCATGTCGAGGCGTCCGAGCTGGCGGCGGTGGCCTGCAGCCGCGCTCTGGCCGCCGCCGGGCGCACCGTCGACGAGGTCGACCTGCTCCTCGTCGCCACCTGCACCGGGGATTCGATCATCCCCTCCACGGCAAGCGTGGTCCAGAAGCGTCTCGAGGCGTGGAATGCCGCGGCCATGGATCTCAACGCCGCATGCTCCGGGTTCGTCTACGGGTTGGAGGTGGCCACCAACATGATCCGCGGCGGGGGTTATCGAACCGTTCTCCTCGTCGGGACCGAGAAGCTCCACCACGTCACCGATTTCACCGACCGGACCACGTGTGTGCTCTTCGGTGATGGGGCCGGTGCCGTGGTCCTCGAGGCCTCCGAGGGACCTGCCGGCCTGCTCGCTTCCGACCTGGGGATGGATGGCTCGGTCAGTCACATCCTCGAAGTGCCGGTGGACGGCACCCAGGGAGACCGGGTGCATCCCGACCCGGCCAACATGGGTATCAGCATGGAGGGCCAGGAGGTGTTCCGTCGGGCGGTCACCAAGATGGGGGAGTCCTCGGTCAAAGCCCTGGAACGGGCGGGCCTCACCCTCGAGGACGTCGATCTGCTGATTCCCCACCAGGCCAACGTCCGGATAATCGACGCCACCGCCCGTCGTCTCGGTCTGGATGAGTCCAAGGTGTATGTCAACATCCACTCCTACGGCAACACCTCCGCCGCCACCATCCCGGTGGCCCTGACCGAAGCACTCGAGGAGGGTCGGATCTCCCCGGGTGACGTGGTGGTCCTCACCGCCTTCGGCGGTGGTCTCACCTGGGCGTCCGCGGTGTATCGGTGGGGCGACCGGGTCGAGCCTCTTGGTGAGTCCGACGCCGAGCTCCCACCCACCGATCGTGACACCATGGAGCTCCTCCAACCCAACTTCGACTTCTTCGGATTGCCGGAGAAGTTGAAGTGAGCGGAGAGATCGAGGGGCGAGTAGCCCTGGTCACCGGGGCCTCCCGCGGGTTGGGCCGGGCCATAGCCCTCCGTCTCGCCGGTTCCGGCCATCGAGTGGCCGTCAACTACTCCCGGAGTCGAGAAGCCGCCGAGGATGTGGTGGCCAAGGTGGCGTCCGACGGTGGTGAGGCTCTGGCAGTGGGTGCCGACGTTGCCGATGTCGATCAGGTCGAATCGATGTTCGCCGAAATCCAGCAGCGATTCGGGCCGGTCGAGATACTGGTCAACAACGCCGGGATCACCCGCGACGGTTTGCTGCTACGGATGTCACCCGGGGACTTCGACGAAGTCATATCGACCAACCTCAGATCGGCCTACCTGTGTACCAAGGCCGCCATGCGTGGCATGGTCCGATCTCATTGGGGCCGGGTCATCTCGATTGCGTCGGTGGCCGGGATCAGCGGCAACGCCGGCCAAGCCAACTATGCGGCATCGAAGGCGGGGATGATCGGATTCACCAAGGCGGTGGCCAAGGAGGTGGGTTCCCGGGGGATCACCGCCAACGTGGTGGCCCCGGGATTCATCACCACAGATCTCACCGATGTGCTCTCCGACGCAGTCAGGACCGCGGCCCTGGCCTCGATAACCCTCGGTCGCTTCGGAGATGCCGATGAGGTGGCGGCATTGGTCGAATTCCTCGCCTCCGATGTTGCCGGATACGTCACCGGCCAGGTGATCGCCGTCGATGGCGGCGTCACCTTGTAAGTTCCCCCCGTCAAACCGATAGGACAGGAGAAAAAACATGGACAGAGAACAGGTGTCGGAGCGACTGGTCAGCGTGCTGGTCTCCGAGCTCGGACTCGATGCAGCCAAGATCAACGACGAAGCCCACTTCGAGGAGGACCTCGATGTCGACAGTCTCGGAGTGGTCGAGTTGTTGATGGCCCTCGAGGACGAGTTCGACGTGAAGATCCCCGACGACGAGGCCGAGTCGATCATGACCGTCGGCCAAGCCGTCGACATGGTCCACACCAAGCTGAGCGGCTGAGACCACTAACCCACCGATCCAGTCTCCGATGACTTCTCAACGACGACGGGTCGTCGTCACCGGGATGGGAGTGGTCACTCCCGTGGGCCTCGACGTCGAGTCGATGTGGACCTCGGTGCGAGAGGGGGTGTCAGGTGTTGGTCCCATCACGCTCTTCGATGCAACCGGGTACCGGACCACGATCGCCGCCGAGGTCTCCGATTGGGACACCAGCGCTCATTTCGATGCCAAGGAGGCCCGTCGCCTGGACCGATTCTCCGAGTTTTTCATCGTTGCCGCCCGCCAGGCGTTGAACCATGCCGGGCTCAACCTGAAAGAGGACGAGGAGGCGGGATCACGGGCTGGGGTGATGGTCGGCGCCGGTTTTGGCGGCATGGGATCGTTCATCGATGAGATCACCACCTTGGTGGAACGGGGCCCGGGCCGGGTCAGCCCCACCGGGGTCCCCCGGGTGATCCCCAACATGGCGGCGGGCCTG
>CAYZKF010000137.1:0-5172 GCA_964479135.1 uncultured Acidimicrobiaceae bacterium | reverse complement strand
TCCTCGGCGCCGGGCTGATGACCCAGTTCGAGCCGGACCCACCGCACTCGGGCACCACGGAGGCGCCGCCCAGACTTCGCCGCAGCGCCACCGACAAGATGGTCGCCGGAGTCTGTGGTGGTCTCGGCCGGTTCTTCGGGGTCGACAGCGTCTGGTTCAGGCTGGGGTTCGTAGTGACCACTCTCCTTGGTGGATCGGGAGCCCTCATCTACCTGGTGGCCTGGATTGTGATCCCCATGGAGTCCCCCGGTGAGGTGACGGCCGCAGCAGCGGGCAAAGACGTCGGACCCGACGCTTCGATCATCGCCGGTGCCGCCTTGGTGGGAATCGGCCTGATGCTCCTGGCCAACACCTTCGTGCCCTGGTTCAGCCGAGTGATCTGGCCGCTGGCAGTGGTCACCGCCGGGGTCGGGCTCATCTACCTTGGGACCCAACGTGAGCAGCGCTGAGACTTCGACCAGATCCGAGCAGCATTTCGGACCGACACCAAACCGTCCCTTCGGGACCCTGGTGGTGGGTGCCATTCTCGTCGTGCTTGGCGCCCTGTGGCTACTCGACGCCATAGGGGTCGCCGACCTGCGTTTCGCCGTGGTGCTCCCCGCCGCCCTGGCGGTGATCGGGATCTCCCTGATAGTCGGGTCGTTCAGCGGGCCTCACAGCGGCTTGGTGGTCGCCGGTGTGTTCCTCACCATCGCCACCCTGGTCTTGGCACTGGTCCCGTCCGGCTTCTCGGGAGGAATCGGCGAGAGGAACATCAGGGTGACCCAACAGTCCGAGCTTGAGACGGGTTACGGAGTTGCCCTGGGCAAGCTGACCCTCGACCTGGGCGAGCTGGACATGACTCAGTCAGCCGAGCTGACCGTGTCGGTGGGCGCCGGCGAGCTCCGGATCAACCTCCCTGCCGGCGTTCCGGTCACAGTCGACGCCGCCGCCGGGGCCGGGGAGGTCCATCTCCTCGACGAACGTGCCGACGGGCTGCTTCCCAGCCTGACCCATGTCACCCCGGGTCACGACACCGCGGGGGTCACCCTCACCATCGAGGTGAGAGTCGGCGCGGGAAAGATAGAGGTGCGGCGATGAGACTTCACTGGGGAACCCTTCTCACCGGTGTGATCTACCTGGTGATCGGGGTGGCATTCGTCCTCGAAGCACTCGACGTATGGGCCCTCCGGCTCGCCGACCTGAGACTGATAGGTCCCCTCGCCCTGGTAGTCATCGGGATCGCCGTGATCATGGGCTCGCTCGGAGCGAGACGCAAGACCTGATCCCGGTCGAGTGACCGTCCCTTCTCCCAGGGAGGGGACGGTCACTCCGGTCTGGTCGGCGGCTCGCCAAACCACACGGTGATCTCGGCACCACCCTGGCGATGGTCGCCGATCTCGAGGCCGCCTCCGGTCAACTCGGCGCTCCTCCTGACGATGTCCAGCCCGAGACCGGTCGATCCGACCCCGCTGACTCCCCGGTCGATCAGTGACCGGTCGCCAAGACCCGGACCTTCGTCGGCCACCCGAATCCACGCCCGGTGGGGGCCGGCGCCGGTGGATATCTCGAATGAAGTGCCCGGTTCGGTATGGGTGAACACGTTGTCGATGAGAGCGTCGACGATGTCCTCGACATGGTCGTCACCGACTCCGACTTCGGTCTCGCCGGCTCCGACGGAGAGCACCATCTCCCGACCCTGCTCGTCGGCAAGCACCTTCCAGAAGGCAGCACGGGCGGAGACCACCTCGTCGAGACGACAGCTCCCCACCCCGCTTCCCCTGGTCCGGGCGGCGACTATGAGGGCATCAACCGAACTCTCGAGACGGTCGATCTGAGAGAACACTTCGGCGCGTTCATCGGGGTCGGAGATCCTCTCCGACTGGAGACGGAGGGAGGTGATGGGCGTGCGGAGCCGATGAGACAGGTCGGCGACGCCTTCTCTCTCGGCGGCGAGGAGTTGACCGAGCCTGGAGGCGAGCTTGTTGAATGCCGCCCCCACCTCCCTCAGCTCCTCGGGCTCTCCCGGCACCACCCTGACACTGAGATCGCCATCGCCGAGGCGATGGGCGGCGATTGCAAGATCATGGACCGGCGCCACCAATCGTCTCCCCATACGGTCGGCCACCCACACCGCCACCGCGATCAGGGTCACGCCGAGCAGGGACAACAGCACCCAAGCCTCGGTCACGCCGTCTCGGATCTGCTGGTCGGTGACGAAGACGTCGACCACGGCCACCCGGTCCCGGCCGATCACCGGGAGGGCGATCTCCCACCCTCCCGGGACCACCGCGGTCACCGTCGCCTGCAAATCCATCGACCCTTCGACCAGCGTCCCCTGGCCGGGGAGATCGATCCCGAAGCGCTCGCCATCGGACACCACCACCAGCACCCCGTCGGCCAGGGGCCCCACCGAGGCCGCCATGGTGCCCGGTTGGGCATCGAAGGAAATGGCCAGGGCAACCAGAGCCGCCGTGGTCCGGGCCTGCCTCTCCGCTTCGATCCGCACCTGGTCGAAGGCCTGTCGCTTCACCAGGAGACCGAGCGGGACCAGAAGGGCGATCACCACCAGGGCGGTGGTTGCCAGACTGAGTAGAGCGAGACGACGTCTCACGCCCCGGGGTCGACCAGCTTGACCCCCACCCCGTGGACGGTGTGCAGGTACCGGGGCTCTTGGGCGCTCTCGCCCAGCTTTTTCCTCAACCAGGAGAGGTGAACATCGATGGTGCGGTCGGAGCCCCCGTAGGGCTCCCTCCACACCTCGGCCATCAGTTCGCGTTTCGACACCACCTGACCGCGACGCTCGGCCAGCACACGGAGCAAGTCGAACTCTTTGGGACTGAGGTCGAGCACCACACCGTCGAGGGTCGCCAGACGCCCCGCGACATCGATTTCGATCCGCCCAACCCGAAGGACATTCTGAGCTTCGCCGGCGGCGCCTCGTCGCAAGACTGCCCGGACCCTGGCCTCCAGTTGCGAGACTGAGAACGGCTTGACCAGGTAGTCGTCGGCGCCGGAGTCGAGGGTGCTCACCACCACCTGGTCGCCACCCCGGGCGGTGATCACCACCACGGGGACATCGGACACGGCGCGTATCATTCGCAGCAGCTCTATCCCGTCGATGTCGGGAAGGCCGAGATCCATGAGAACCAGATCGGGGTCGCCTTTGACCGCAAGCTCGAGGCCGGGGAGGGCACGATCGGCGCTCTCCACGTCGTGACCGCCCCGGGATAGGGCGTCGGCGACCAAGCGTCGGATCTCGACGTCGTCCTCGATGAGAACGATTCGCGCCATCTGGCGAGGTTATCGAGACAACAGGCCACGACGGCTTTCCTTGAGGAAACCTTGACGGTTCTTTAGGGAGCAGACGGTGGGGGACCTGGGACAATTGACCCCATGAGACAGTGGCGTCTGGTCGGCGCTTGGCTGGCGGCTTTGACGGTCGCCACCACCCTGGCCTGGCAGATCGTCGGCGCCGCCGACGACCGTGTTTCCGAGCGCTCGGGGGCACCGCTCAACATCGCCGCCCCGACCTTCACCACGTCACTGTCCGACCCCTCAACTTCCCCTCCTCCACCGCCCACCTCCACCACAGTCCCCGGCTCGAGCACGTCGTCCTCCCCCTCCCCCACCTCCACACCGTCAGGTACCTCGTCATCGATCACGACTCCGGGAACACCGGAGACCGTGGTCATCCCGACGGTGGGTGGGACGGTCACCGTGCGGGTCGTCGCGGACGATGTCATCTACCTCTCGGCGGTGCCCCACCCCGGATTCGCCGTCGAAGTCAAAGAGGCCGGCCCGCCCCGTGTCCGGGTGGAGTTGGTCAGCGTGGCGACCGCGGTGGAGGTCAGGGTGAGATGGCGGGACCAGCATCTCGACATCTCCATAGAGGTCGACTGAACCGCGAAAAGTGAACACCCCTCGGGGTGGCCGGCCCCGTCTCAGGGCTCTAGTGTCCACGCCACTTCCCCCGGCGCTCACCGCGTCGACTTCCCCGATCGGCTGATCGCGAGTCGCTCGAACAGCCCGATCCGACGCTGTGGATAACTGGTACTTGACCAGTGACACGCGTGTAATTACAGTGTTGAAGTCCATACCAGATGTTGTGGACACTTCCCCGCATACCACCACATCTTGTGGTGGAACCTTGTCAACAGAACTCTGTTGAGTTCCAAGAGGCCCGGTATCTCCAGCATCGGGCCCGAGTGCGGAGGAGGCACTACAGATGAGCAAAGGCCTGCGGATAACCCGTCGCTTCACCGAGGCCGGTCGAGACCCCTACCACAGCTTCGAATGGTCGTATCGGGACTCGAGGATCAGCAACCCCGACGGGTCGGTCGTCTTCGAGATGACCGATGCCGAGATCCCCGCCCAATGGAGTCAAGTGGCATCGGACATCATGGTGTCCAAGTACTTCCGCAAGGCCGGCGTCCCCCAATTCGACGATGAAGGCAACCAGCTCTTCGAGGAGAGCGGTGAGCCGGTGCTCGGCCCGGAGCACTCCGCCAAGCAGGTGTTCGACCGACTCGCCGGCACCTGGCGGCACTGGGGTGAGAAGGAGGGCTACTTCGCCTCCACCGATGACGCCCAAGCCTTCGAAGACGAGCTCAAGTTCATGCTGGCCAACCAGATGGCCTCCCCCAACTCACCTCAGTGGTTCAACACCGGTCTCGCTCATGCCTACGGCTTGACCGGGTCGCCGCAGGGTTTCTGGTTCGTCGACTCGGAGACTGGGGAACTGGTCTCCTCCCCTGACGCGTATACCCGCCCCGCACCCCATGCCTGCTTCATCAATCGTGTTTCGGACGATCTGGTCAGTCCTGGAGGGATCATGGACCTCTGGATGAGAGAGGCCCGTCTGTTCAAGATGGGTTCCGGTACTGGAAGCAATTTCTCGAGCATCCGCTCAGAGAACGAACCTCTTTCAGGTGGTGGTAAATCCTCCGGGGTGATGAGTTTCCTCAAAATAGGAGACCGCGCGGCCGGTGCCATAAAGTCGGGTGGGACGACCCGCAGGGCAGCCAAGATGGTGATCCTCGACGTCGACCATCCCGACATCGAGCAGTTCATCGACTGGAAGAAAGTCGAAGAAGAGAAAGCACGCATCCTGATCAATCATGGGGGGTTCCCCGCAGACTTCAACGGTGAGGCCTACGCAACCGTGTCCGGTCAGAATTCCAACAACTCGGT
>CAYZKF010000136.1:0-5178 GCA_964479135.1 uncultured Acidimicrobiaceae bacterium | reverse complement strand
GGTGAAGACGTTACTGCCAACCTGCGGACCATCCGGTCGGTCCCGCTCCGCCTGATGGGCGATCCTCCCGGCCTTCTCGAAGTGCGTGGCGAGGTCTACATGCCCTATCCGGCATTCGAGGAGCTCAACCGTCGTCAGGCGGAGACGGGAAGGCAGATCTTCGCCAACCCCCGCAATGCCGCCGCCGGGTCGGTCCGCCAGAAGGACCCCTCGGTGACTGCGGCCCGCCGACTCGACATCTGGATCTACCAGTTGGGACTGATCGATGGAGGTCCCGACTTCGAGACCCATTGGGAGACCATGGAGTACCTGTCGTCCCTGGGCCTGCGGACCAATCCCCAGAGCAAGGCCCTGGGAACCATCGGCGAGGTCTACGACTACGTGGCTGAGGCCGAGAAACGCCGCCACGACATGTCTTATCAAACCGACGGCGTGGTGATCAAGGCCAACTCGCTGGCCGAGCAGCAACGTCTCGGATACACCTCGAAGGCTCCCCGGTGGGCGATCGCCTACAAGTTCCCCCCCGAGGAGCAGGTCACGGTCCTCAAGGACATCATGATCAACATCGGGCGGACCGGCGCGGCGACCCCGTTCGCCGTCCTCGAGCCGGTGTTTGTCGGTGGGGCGATGGTGGGGATGGCCACCCTCCACAACCAGGACCAGGTCGCCCTGAAGGATGTCCGGGTCGGCGACCGGGTTGTGGTGCGGCGAGCCGGGGATGTCATCCCAGAGGTGGTCGGCCCGGTCCTGGCCGCGCGCACCGGCAAGGAGAAACCGTGGAAGATGCCCACGTCGTGTCCCTTCTGCGGCCACCCGATCGTGCGGGTCGAGGGGGAGGCGGTGGCCCGGTGCACCGGTGGGTTCGAATGTCCGTCCCGGGTAAGGGAGTGGTTGTTTCACTTCGCCGGGCGGGGGGGGATGGACATCGAGCATCTCGGTTACAAGACCATCGACCTCCTGCTCAACATGGGTCTGATCGTCGACCCTTCCGACATCTTCACCTTCGATCCCGACCAACTCCTCGAGTTGGAGGGTTGGGGGGAGACCTCGGTTGCCAATCTGAGGAAGGCGATCGACGCCGCCCGAGACCGTCCGGTGGCCAGGCTGCTCACCGCCCTGGGGATCCGCCATGTCGGGGGGACCGTGGCTCGCACTCTGGCCCGGCACTTCGGCGGGCTACCGGCGCTGATGGATGCCACCGAGGAGGAGATCTCCGAGGTCGAGGGTATCGGTCCGGTGATCGCAGCCGAAGTCAGGGGGTGGTCGCTCGATCCGGCCAACCGGGGACTGATCGCCAAGCTGGGGGCGGCCGGAGTGCGAGTGGCCGACGTGGTGGAGGATTCGAAGGTCTCCGATCTCCTCGCCGGGGTCACGTTCGTGATTTCCGGCACCGTCGAAGGATTCTCCAGGGAGGAAGCCGAGGCTGCCATCGAGGCCCGTGGGGGCAGGGCCACCGGGTCGGTTTCATCGAAGACGACCGCCCTGGTCGTCGGTGACTCCCCAGGAGCCTCGAAGACCCGCAAAGCCGAGGAGCTGGGAATCCCCATAGTCGACGGGGAAGTCTTCAAGAGGATGCTGGACGAGGGTTTGGAGGCGCTGGGTTAGGTGGGCGCCCGTGGCGGAGTTGGTCCGCCGGGTGGCCGTGGAGTCTGCCGCTGGCTAGCCGGCGTATTCGGCGCCGGTGACCTCGGTCGCCCACACCGTGTCGCTGGCGGTGACCGAGATATGGGTCATGTCGGAGTCGGGCGTCGCACCATGCCAATGAATCTCTCCAGGTCGGGCGGTGACCACGTCACCGGGGCCGATCTCGTGTCGGGTCCCGTCGGCGGTGGCGACCAGCCCGTCACCGGAAAGGACGTGAAGGACCTGACCTTCAGGATGAGAGTGCCAATGGGTGTGGCCTCCCGACTCGAAGCGGACCACGATCGCCCGGAGCCCTGGGTCGACGACCTCACCCAATGGCGCGATGAAAACAGGGCCGGTGAAATGCTCTTCCGGGGCCGGGGACCATTTTGCCGAGTCGTGTGCCGCCACATCCATGGGTGCCGACCTTACCCCGACGTCTCGAATCCCAGGGCGGACACGTGAAGGGCGCTTTTGCGCCTGGTTTCTTGCTGGTTGGGTTGGAGTCGATGGTTGGAGTCTGGGGTTTGTCGACGGGGTGGTCGGGGAAGGTCCCACCCCTAAAGTTGTCGTCCGACCAAGGCGGCCAACCTGGGCTCGAGTTGTTCCTTCGGTTTGGGGTAAGGAGTCCAGTCGGGGCGACGGAAGGTGACTTTGCCTCCGGGTGGCCCGGTGATATGCCATCCGTGTTCGTGGACGAAGCGATGGTGGAAACCGCACACCAGGATGAGATTCTCCAGATCGGTGGGGCCCTGATCCAACCAGTACTGGCGATGGTGCACTTGGAGCCATCGTGTGTTCTGGCATCCGGGGAACTGGCACCGTCCCCCATCCCGGTGGTAGACGAGCCGTCGCAGCCATCCCGGGATGGTCCTCGAGTTACGACCCACCCCGACCACGATGTCGTCTCGGTAGACGACGGTTTCGACCACCGCGTCGCAGCAGAGGCGTCTAGCCGTCTGATTGGGGACCAGGGCGCCGTGGAACAACTCGGCGACACCTCGATCGGCCGTGGTCAGGGTGTCCAGATCGGCGTGCAGGGTGACCTGGGGAGGAGGCGACATGTCGCCGGTGGTGGCGGCCAGTTCGACCAAGGCGTCGGCGAGCCGGGCCGGGTAAGGGTCGAACAGACCAGTGTCGGGGTTGGGTCCGAACCTGTCGGCCCCGGATTCCAGGGCTTGTTGGACGATCTCGCCCTCGGCCGCCGGCAGCTGCCCACCGAGCTTGAGCTCGGACTCATCGAGATTCCACTGGAGCCATAAGGCCCGGCGCTCCCAAACAGTTCTCTCGTTTCGTGCTGTCGGAGGATTGGCTTTCCGTGCGGCACGGTCCAGGGCGGCGTTGGAGAGGCCCATGGCCTGTTCGATCAGACCGGCCTCGGTGTCGGGTGTGGCCATTCGGGAGATGGCATCGACCTGATCGAGTGACAGCTCTCCTGTGGAGAAGCGCTCGGTGAGGACCGGAAGGTCGATGAGGCGGCGAGCCACCGCCACCAGGAACCGGGCGGTTTCGGGCCGGGCTCGTAGACGGACGGCAACCCATTCGGAGAGGCTCCGGGCACCGTCGCCCATCCATGTCTGACTGATGTCGGCTGCCTGGATCAGGGAGCACAACTCGGCCTGAGCTGCCGACTGCAGCCCAGAGAAGTGATCGAACCCGAGGTCGATCTCATCGGGGAGAGCCTGTGACCAATCCATACCGAGGAAGGTACGGGTAGCCAGTGACAGATTTGGCGAAAGGGGCCGATCCGGACGAGAAATCTCCGTTCTACCCCGCCCGGAATGTCCATCGGAAAGACCCCGGATCAGGAAGCCCGACGTAAGTGTCCCAGAAGACCTCGACGGTGTGCTCACCCGGTGACCAGGTCTGGATGGTGGGATGCGAAGGCGACGGCCCCCACCGGTAGACACCGGTCGCCTCAATGAAGGTGGCATCGATGATCGGCCAACCGTCAACAAAGATCTCCGCCTCGTATCCCACAGGAAGGACTATCTCCAGCATCGCCTGCGGGGGCACCAGGTCGCCGGGGGTCGGGGACACCGACAGAAGTGCCCCGGGTAGCTCCAACTGGTCGCCTTCGGTGGCGAAGACAATACCGAGGATGATTGCGGCCACTCCGATCAACCCGAGCCCGATGTAGATCAGCCGATAGGGCATCGGGAAAACCGTAGTGACGGCCACGACCTGTGACGACTCGGCAGACTCAGTCTCAACCTGTCGTGTGGAATCGCGGATCGGAGCCTTTATTGGGTGACAAGCGAGCAAGAGGAGTGGCGGATCACCCCGCGGAGTTTCGAGGAGTTCTTCGCCCGTGCCGAGAGACGGACTCGATCTTACGGGTGAGACGCGTGTCCCCCGGTTGACGACGGGGAGGCTCAGTCGTTGTGGTGGAGGGCCTCGTTGAGACCGCCCCAGGCGCCGGATCTGGGTAAGGCCTCGACCCGGCCGCTGACCGAGTTCCTCCGGAACAACATGTTGTCGATCCCCGACATCTCTCGGCCTTTGGCGGTCTTCCCGTCGGGGAGGGTGATCACCGTGCCCGCGGTGACGTAGAGACCGGCCTCGACAACACAGTCGTCACCGAGTGAGATCCCGATCCCGGCATTGGCCCCGAGGAGACATCGTTCCCCGATGCTGATCACCTCGGTGCCGCCACCGGAGAGGGTCCCCATGATCGAAGACCCGCCACCGATGTCACTTCCGTCGCCGACCACCACCCCGGAGCTGATCCTTCCCTCCACCATCGACTTGCCCAGTGTCCCGGCGTTGAAGTTGACGAACCCCTCGTGCATCACCGTGGTGCCTTCCCCCAGGTAGGCGCCGAGACGGACTCGGTCGGCGTCGCCGATGCGGACCCCGGGTGGGACCACGTAGTCGGTCATCCGGGGAAACTTGTCGACAGCCGAAACCGCCGGGGACCTTCCCTCGGCGATGAGGCGGGCCCTGGTCAGGGCGAAGCCATCGACATCACAGGGCCCCTGGGAGGTCCACACCACGTTGTTGAGCACCCCGAAGATCCCCTCCAGGTTTATCTGGTGGGGTCGGTAGAGACGATGGGAGATGAGATGGAGGCGGAGATAGGCATCCTGGGGCCGAGTCGGAGGTATCGAGAGGTCGTTGATCGTGGTGGTGATCATCCGTCTCACCACCCCGCGGGCCGGGTCGGATCCTTCGAGGTCGCCGACCGGAGTGGCGTCAGTCGAGGTCGGGTCGGGATACCAGACGTCGAGAATCTTGTCTCCCGAGTAGGTGGCGATGCCGGTGGCCGATGCGGTGGTCACGGTTGGTGAGGGTAGCCCGACGAGGCTTCCGCCCGCCCGAAGCCAGAATGCCCGGGCAGGTTGTGCCCCGACCCCTACCGTTCGCCGGGTTCAGGACGGCCAGTGGACGTTACTGGCTGCGTCCTCGTCCCCGACGAACGGGTCAGTGCGCCTTCGTCCTGCGTCCTTGCCAGACGACGCCCCTGACTCGCCCTGAACATCGCCAACGTCAGTGGCCAGGGCACCTAGGCTTCCGGCCATGTCCGACCGCGATCTCATAGCCCTGACGCTGTCC
>CAYZKF010000135.1:4203-5192 GCA_964479135.1 uncultured Acidimicrobiaceae bacterium | reverse complement strand
TCGGAAGAGCACACGTCTGACTGGAGTTCAGACGTGTGCTCTTCCGATCTGTATTGCCCCAACCTGGCCGGGGTCCTCGAGTACATCCAGGAGGCGCGTCCCACACTGTTCGTCGGGGTGCCCCGGGTCTACGAGAAGTTCCACTCGCGGCTCCAGGGCCGTTTCGCCGAAGCCGAAGGGATCAAGAAGAAGCTTCTCGACCTGGCATTGTCTACCAACCACAAGCGGGTCGATGCCGAGGTCGATGGCAAGTCCGGCCCAAGGTTGGCCGGGATCCTCGACAAGATCGTCCTCTCCAAGGTGCGCGACGGCCTAGGTCTCGATCAGGTGGACATCGCCATCACCGCGGCCGCGCCGATCAGTCCCGACCTGGTCAAGTTCTTCATGGCGATCGGCGTCCCTCTCTACGAGGTCTACGGGATGTCGGAGAACACCGGCCCGGCTACATCCAACGTGCCCGGCGCCTTCAAGATCGGCTCGGTTGGTCGCCCTCTTCCTGGAGTCGAGGTAGTCACCCTCGACGACGGTGAGCTCTTGATGAGAGGCGGGATCGTCACCGACGGGTATTACAAGCTGGACGAGGCCAGCCGTGAGTCCTTCGACTCAGACGGATGGCTCCATTCCGGCGACCTGGCCAAGATCGACGAAGACGGGTTCGTGTGGATCGTGGGAAGGAAGAAGGAGATCATCATCACCGCCGCTGGAAAAAACGTGGCTCCGGCCAAGTTGGAGACGGCGCTGGGGAATCATCCCCTGATCTCGAAGGCGGCGATGATCGGGGACGGTCGCAAGTTCCTCACCATGCTCATCGCCCTCGATGCCGAAGAAGCACCGGTGTGGGCCGAGGCCAATGGAGTGGAATACACCGACCTGCACGGCTTCTCCCATCTGCCCGAGGTGCGCGCCGAGATCGAGCGAGCGGTCGAGGCCGCCAACGAGACGGTGAGCCGGGTCGAGCAGATCAAGAAATGGTTCGTGGTGCCCGACGA
>CAYZKF010000135.1:0-4193 GCA_964479135.1 uncultured Acidimicrobiaceae bacterium | reverse complement strand
ACCCCCGACTCCGGCGAGCTGACCCCTTCGCTCAAGCTGAAGCGCAACGTGGTCATGGACAAATACTCCAACGAGATAGAGGCGATGTACTCGGGAGTCTGAGCCGGGCACGTCAGAGGAGGCAGACTTGAGTGAACCGATCACCTTCGATGGTCGCGTCGCGGTCATCACCGGAGCCGGTGGCGGGCTGGGCCGGACCTACGCCCTCGAGTTGGGGCGAAGAGGTGCCCGGGTGGTGGTCAACGACCTCGGTGGGTCGGTCGACGGCTCCGGCGCCTCGGCGACCGCAGCCGACCAGGTAGTGGCCGAGATCAGGGACGCCGGGGGAGAGGCGGTGGCCAGCCACGACTCGGTGTCCACCGAGGAGGGCGGGGCGGCGATCATTCAGACCGCTCTGGACACCTTCGGGACCGTGGATATCGTGGTCAACAATGCCGGGATCCTCCGGGACAAATCTTTTGCCAATATGACCATGGAGGAAGTGACCGCGGTCCTCGACGTCCATCTTCGAGGTGGCTTTCACGTTTCACATCCCGCCTTCCGGGTGATGAAGGAGAAGGGATATGGGCGTTTCGTCTTCACCACTTCGGCTTCAGGCATGTTCGGGAACTTCGGCCAGGCCAATTACGGGGCGGCCAAGGCCGGTTTGGTCGGACTGAGCAATGTCATCGCCATCGAAGGCTCCAAATACAACATCAAGTCCAACGCCATCGCCCCGATCGCCCGGACCAGGATGACCGAGGACATCCTCGGGCCCATGGTCGAACTGGTGGCTCCCGAGTTGGTCACGCCCCTGGTCGTGTATCTGTGCTCCGAAGCCAACGAGCACACCCACGAGATCTTCACCGCCGGGGGAGGGCGCTACGCCCGGGTGTTCATCGGGACCAACCAGGGCTGGTTTGCCGGCAAAGGCCCGGCGGCTTCGGTAGAGGACGTCGCTGATCACATCGACGTGATCCGGGACATCGAGGAGTACATCGTCCCCGGCTCGAGCACCGACGAGATCATTCTCATCGGCCAGCAACTGGCCGACTGATGCCAATCGACCGGGAGAGGGTTGTCGGAGCCGAGGTCCCCGGAACGTCGTTCTCATGGTCGGACCGCGACGTCATCCTCTACAACCTTGCGATAGGGGCGGGCAACCCACCCACCGAGGCACGGGAGCTGTCTTACGTATACGAGGGCGACCTGGTCGCCCTGCCCACCTTCGGGACCATCCCCCCCTTCGCCATGATGATGGGTGTTGCCGGGATCGAAGGCCTCGACATCAATCTGACCCAGATCCTCCACGGAGATCACCAGATGGCTGTACACCGCTCCATTCCCACCAGCGGATCGGTGACCCAGAAAGGTCGGGTCGTCGATGTCTACGACAAGGGCAAGGGGGCGCTGATCGTCGTCGAGATCGAGTCCGTGCTGGACAAGGGCGGAGAGCTTCTCTTCACCAACCGCGCCGGGATATTCGTTCGGGGTGAGGGCGGGTTCGGCGGTGACTCCGGGCCGAGATCGTCTCTGGCGGTGCCCGACGGCGACCCCGATCATCTCGTCGAGTCGGCGACGCTGCCCCAGCAGGCCCTTCTCTACCGGCAAGTGTCAGGTGATCTCAACCCGCTCCATGCAGATCCCGGTTTCGCCGCCTTTGCCGGCTTTCCCCAGCCGATCCTCCACGGGCTCTGCACCTATGGGGTGGTGGGTAAGGCGGTGGTCGACAGTGTCTTTGATGGTGACACCGCCCGGTTCGGCACCTTCCGTGCCCGGTTCTCCGGCCATGTCTTCCCCGGAGAGACCCTGGTCACCCGGATCTGGTCCCAAGCTGACGGCTATGTGGCCGCGGTGTCGACCAAGGAGCGGGAAACCACGGTTTTGTCCAACGCTCTGATCACAGCCCGCTGATTCCTGTTGAAGCCCTGGATGACTCGCACCGCGAGGAGTGCGAGGCTACCCCCTGATCTCGACCGGGGTCCCGATGGGCACCATCGAATGGAGGAGAGTGATCATCTCGTTGGGAAGCCTGACACATCCCAGAGAGGCTGCCTGACCTATCGATCCAGGCCGGTTGGTCCCGTGGATGCCGACGATCCCGTCTCCACCGTTGAACTCGGTGATGGTGTCCGAACGCGCCGACAGCCCCAGGGCGTGAGGGCCCCAGGGACCGGTGCTCCTCGCCAGGGAGACGCTGTCGGTCACGAAGTAGGTTCCGGGCGGTGTCGGGTTGCGGGCGGTGCCAACCGCAACCGGGCTGCGGAGCAGTTCCTCGTCGCCGACGTAATAGACCAACTCCCGTGCCGACAGATCCACGATGATCCGCCCGCTGACCACAAACATGTGGATCTCGTCGACCGGGACCCATCCGGTCGACCCGTTGGGGCGAATGGGGAGCATCACCTCGACCCAGCCGTCGACCGGGGGACCGGTGGTGGCCAGAACCGTGGTGGTGCCGAGGATCGTCGTTCTCGGCATGGTGATGTGGGGTGTATCCGAGCCGGGTTCGGGGTAGATAGGCATCTCCTCGCCGGTGATGACCACCAGGGTGCCATTGTCGATCCCGGTTCCATCGAACCCCTGATAGATGGGCTGATCGGCGAGGGTGGTGGTGGTGGTCGACGTAGTGGTCACCGTGGTGGTGGATGACCCCGCAGGTGCCACTTGGGCGTCCCCGGCGCACGCAGTGACCAAGGCACCGAGAAGCAGTACTGCGGCGGTCGTCGGTTTGGGCATCACGCGTGATGGTATCGGTCGTCCGGGGTGTGTCGTTTAGCCTCGGGATGATGGCCGACGTTGTGGTCACCCGTTCCCTCCCCACCGACATCCTCGCCCCGCTTCGGCGGCTGGGGACGGTGACCGTCTGGGACGGAGACGGCCCGATGCCTTACCACGAGATGCTGGCCGCGGTCGAGAACGCCAGGGGTGTCCTCTCGATGCTCACCGACACCATCGATGCCGGCCTTATCGACGCCGCTTGGCGACTCGAAGTGGTGTCCCAGATGTCGGTCGGCCTCGACAACGTCGACCTCGACGCCTGCCGGCGAAGAGGAATCAGAGTGGGTCACACCCCGGGGGTGCTCACCGAGACGGTCGCCGACACTGCGTTCGCTTTGATGGGGGCGGTGGTGAGACGACTCCCCGAGGGAGCGCGTCTGGTCAAGGACGGGCTCTGGGGCCCCTGGTCTCCCTTTTGGATGGCGGGGGGCGACCTCCATGGGCGGACGCTGGGGGTGGTGGGGATGGGTCGGGTCGGGTCGGCGGTGGCGCGGAGAGCCGCGGGTTTCGATATGCCGGTGGTCTACTCCTCCCCTGGGGAGACCGGAGTGACCGGTCGGAGACTGGAGCTCGACGCCATGCTGGCGGTTGCCGACATCGTGGTGCTCTGCACCCCGCTCACTCCCGAAACCCGGGGGATGGTGGGTCGCGACCAGCTGGAGCAGATGGGCGCAGATTCTCATCTGGTCAATGTCGCCCGGGGGCCTCTGGTGGTCACCGACGATCTGGTGTGGGCGCTCGCCTCAGGGGTAATCGCCGGTGCAGCTCTCGACGTGACCGACCCCGAGCCACTTCCCGCCTCCCATCCACTCCTCGGGTTCGACAACTGCCTGGTCACGCCTCATATCGCCAGTGCCTCGGTAGCGACGCGACGGGCGATGGCGGGGCTGGCCGTGGCCAACCTGGTGGCGGGACTCTCCGGGGAGGAGATGCCTTCCGAAGCCGGCCTATAGGGGTTTGGCCCTGATTACGCTCTCGGCATTCCCAGACGAAACAGCAGCGTCGAAAATCCCGATCTTCCTCACGGCCGGTCGGTCGAGCTGAATCCCAGCCATGAGCGGCTGCGGGGGTTGGCCCTGGTCGACAAGGACCGGGTGACTCTGACCGAGTTCGGCAACATCAACTATCGGGCCGATGTCACCGCCCGGCTGAGCCGGTCGACCTTCTTCGTCTCCGACCATGAGATCCATCAAAACCGGATCCCCTCCGACGAGGCCGGTGTTTGGGCCGCCCAACAGGACGAGTACATCGCGGGGAAGGCCATGCTCCTCATCGAGGGGTATATCGGGCCGGACCCCGACTATCGGACCGGGTGCCGGCTCTACATCGAGGCCACCCAGCCCAATATCGCGGCGATGCAGAGCCAGCTCTACTTTCCCGCCGACGACGACTGGAGCCCGGAATTCACCGTGATCTACACGCCGGGCCTACCC
>CAYZKF010000134.1:0-5200 GCA_964479135.1 uncultured Acidimicrobiaceae bacterium | reverse complement strand
GCATCCCATCCACGGACGCATCCGCTTCCGCAGACCACCCGGCCGCGCCCCCTGACCTCAGGGCTCCCTCACCTCGTACACGTAACTCAGAGTCGTCCCCTTGTAAGTGGCAGTGACCTCCCAGCATCCGGGATCGCCGGGGTCGATGCCACCGATCATGAACCATCCATCCTCAGGAGTTTGGCCACCGGTGGCTCGTCCTTCGTTGGATTCGGGCGGAGTCTCGGCATCGAGACGGCGGTAAGTGACTTCCAACTCAGGTTCCGCTCCTTCGATGCCGCCTGGAAAGCTCGCACTCCAGAAGACGGTCTTGCGCTCCACTGCTTGGCCATCCACGGGGAGGGCCGTCCACAACGCTTCCGAGCCGTGCCAGACCATCCCCACATGAACTGGCTCGGTCGGGTAGGGATCGGGGGCCCGGAAGCGGCCATCCGGGTAGGTGACTGGACAGGCCGCGACAGTCGCGCGGTCTCCCGAGGCAAACTCGTGACTCACCGCGACGATGCGACCGGCATCGTCGAATAGGGTGTAGGTCAGCCGATCTCCGTCTCGGAGGTCGGTGTCGAAGGCGGCCAACCCGGCGATTGGCCGCTGCCAGAACCGCTCGCCGTTGACGGTGAGCATGGCAACCGAGGTCTCCGGAAGGACCCCGAAGCTGAGTACCCCGGGGCCTCCGACTGTCATCCCGGCCGATCCTGACCAGGCAGGAAACTCGGGAGCTTGCTCGCGATCGCCGCCACATCCGCTTCCTCCCTCGTCGCTCACACAAACCCAATGGGTAGTGCCGTCGGTGGGACTCCAGGTGGTGGCGTGCGTGATGGCCACCGCCACACCATCGGGGGTGTATCCCACCGTCGACATCTGGTCGAAGCCGGCGTGGGAGGGGCTGGTGAAACTTTCGATCAGGTCGATGAAGAATCCACGGCTGGGTCGAACTCGGGTGATGTAGTCGTCGAGATCCACCACCGGGGTCAGGTCACGATTCTCGCCCAGCGACCTGGTGTCGAACTGAGGCTCTGGCCCGGGTTGGCCTCGGATGATCAGGGGATCGGTGCGGAGCACGTTCTCATCTTCGGTTCCGGCCACATCGAGTGGCGTTCCCGGGAAAGGATTCAGGGCAAGGACACCGACGAAGACGATCGCGGCCAGCCCGACGACCGAAACCCGTTTGACCCGGGTTCGGCGACGAGCTCTCGCCATGAGCTCTTCGACCAGGGCACCACGAGCAACCGGGACGTCGTTGGAGACCCGCTCCAGGTCCTCCCTGATCAGCTGCTCGAGTGTCATGTCAACTCCCTTCGCAACGTGTCCATGGCACGGCTCAACCTGCTCTTCACCGTGCCCCGGGGTATCCCGAACGATCGGCCGATCTGCTCCTCGCTGAGACCGAGGAGGAACCGGGCTACCACGATCTCGCGCTGGTGAGACGGGAGGTCGAGGATCGCCTGATGGAGCTCGGGGTCGGGCTCGGAGGGCTCGTAGGCCGCATCCTGGGCGACGAGGTGCGACTTCATCCGGGCGGTACGCCGCCGCCGCAATCTCGACCGCGCCCAGTTGACCGCCACCCGGTACACCCAACCCTCACGGTTCCCCAATTCGGAGACCGATCGCCAGCGTTCGAATGCACGGGTCATCGCCTCGTCGATCGCCTCCCGAGCCAGGTCGTGGTCGTCGATGGTCACCGCAACCGCCCGGTAGACCGGGTCCCAGGCTCGGTGGTAGAAGACCTCGAATGTCTCGACTGTGGTGTGGACTTGTTCCACGGCTAGGTCGAGCTCTCCAGCGGTCACACCACGAAGACGCACTACCCGCCGGATCGGTTCCATAAGATCACTCCGGTGAAGGAGGCGGTCGAGGCATTCTGGAACGAGTTCGCGGCGGCGACCGGGACTACCGCCACCTTTGAGGCTTGGGCGTTCGGTGGTGAAGACACCCCGGACCTAGCCGACGAGCTGGCCGAACTGGTGCTCCACGGACCCAAACGTGCCACGGCGAGCCTCTACCAGGACGCGGTCGCCGACGGTGATCTACCGGTGATTGGCGGATTCAGCGTGATCCTCGACTCCAAGGACTCGCCGGTGTGCATCGTCCGCACCACCCGCATCGACCTCGTGCCCTTCGGCGAGGTCGATGAGCAGTTCGCCTGGGACGAGGGCGAAGGGGACCGCAGCTTGGAGTGGTGGCGTGAGGCCCACATCCGCTTCTTCGCAGGTGAAGGCCGCACTCTCACCGATCAGACCCTCCTGGTGCTGGAGCGCTTCGAGATGGTGTGGCCTCGAGCAAGCTGACGAAAGCCTGGGCAGCGCCCACCCCTGCTACTACTGTCTAGAACATATGTTCGTGCTTGGGGTCGATCCCGGTCTATCGGTGACCGGATACGGACTGGTCGAGGGCACCGCCCCTCCACGGGCGATGCTCGCCGGAGTCATCCGCACCGACACCGATCTTCCCACGGCCGAGAGGTTGGCCGACCTCCATGACGGGCTGACCCAGGTGATCATTGACTCCAAACCGGATGTGATGGCCGTGGAGATGGTGTTCACCAACCGCAACCTTCAGACCGCGATCTCGGTGGGCCGGGCGTCGGGTGTTGTCCTCCTGGTTGCCGCCAGGTCCGGTATCCCGGTGTTCGAGTATGTGCCCACTGCGGTGAAATCAGCAGTGACCGGTGACGGTTCGGCTAACAAGGGCCAGGTGCAGACCATGGTCGCCCGTCTCCTCAGTCTCGATCAGCCGCCAACTCCGGTTGACGCCGCCGATGCCCTGGCCATCGCCCTCTGCCATCTCCGTGCCGCCCCCCTCTTGGGACGTCAGACCGATGTGTCAGGCCGGCGATGATCGGGCGGATCAGGGGCTTGCTGGCATCGGTGCGGGGAGCAGTGGTCTGTGTCGACGTCGGAGGTGTCGGCTACGAGGTGCAGATGACCCCAAGAGACCTGGCATCTCTTCCCGGCGTAGGCGAGGAGATCGTGGTCCACACCCACACTCATGTCCGTGAGGACGAGATCAGCCTTTACGGGTTTGCCGCTGAGGCCGACCGGGAGATGTTCCGGGTTCTGATCACCGCCAGCGGTGTTGGCCCCCGGGTGGGAATGGCCCTCCTCGGCTCGTTGACATCGGCCGAACTGGTCAAGGC
Organism: uncultured Acidimicrobiaceae bacterium; assembly: GCA_964479135.1. Taxonomy (GTDB): domain Bacteria; phylum Actinomycetota; class Acidimicrobiia; order Spongiisociales; family ZC4RG35; genus ZC4RG35. Next base: position 2,064 of record CAYZKF010000134.1, on the reverse strand, counting down.
GATTGTCAGTGAGGATTTCGATGCCCTCACCGTCGCTCCGGGTGTGGGGAAGAGGGGAGCTCAAAAGATCGTCCTGGAACTGGCTCCCAAGCTCGCCGGACGAGAAGTCGACCTCCGGAGCGGGGGTGATCTGGGCACGGTCCGCCAGGCACTGGAAGGTTTGGGCTACTCGACCGCCGAGATCAACGAGGCGATGACCGAGGTCGATCCCGACGACCCGCTCGAGGTCCAGATCAAAGCGGCATTGCAGAGTCTGGGGAGGAGATAGCCGATGCGTGAGGACAGCCTTCTCAGCCCGACGCTCGAGGACGAAGTCGAGATCACTCTTCGGCCCCGAACTCTCGAGGAGTTCATCGGCCAGGAGAAGGTGAAGAACCGGCTGCGGATCTCACTGGAGGCGGCGGTCAAAGAGCGACGGCCTCTCGATCATGTCCTGTTGTCCGGTCCCCCCGGACTGGGCAAGACGACTCTGGCGGCGATCATCGCCGCCGAGAAAGGCGTCTCGTTCCGGGTCACCTCAGGTCCGGCGTTGGAGCGCCCCGGCGACCTGGCCGCCATCCTCTCCAACCTCCAGCCCCAGGACGTGTTCTTCATCGACGAGATCCACCGTCTTCCCCGCGCCGTGGAGGAGGTCCTCTACCCGGCGATGGAGGATTTCCAGCTCGACGTGGTTTTGGGGAAAGGCCCGACAGCGCAGTCGATCCGGATCGATCTTCCCCATTTCACCCTGGTGGGGGCGACCACTCGCAAGGGGAAGGTGACCGCACCACTGCGAGACCGTTTCGGGATCGAGGAGAAGCTGGACTACTACGAGCCCGAGGAGCTCGCACTGATCGTGACCAGAGCAGCCGGCATCATCGAGGTCGAGATCAGCTCCGATGCCGCCGACCTGATCTCACACCGCAGCCGGCGTACCCCGCGGATCGCCAATCGGCTCCTCTCCCGGGTCAGGGACTATGCGGTGGCCCGGGCTTCGGGGGTCATCGACCTGGAGGTCGCGGTCGAGGCGCTGGCCGTCTTCGAGGTAGACGATCTCGGCCTCGACAAGGTCGATCGGGCGATTCTCACCGCGGTGGTGGAGCGGTTCGGCGGTGGGCCGGTTGGGCTCTCCACTCTCTCTATCGCCGTCGGCGAGGAGCCGGAGACGGTTGAGGATGCATACGAGCCGTTCCTGCTCCAGTCGGGCCTGCTCAAACGGACACCGCGGGGCCGGGTGGCCACCGAACATGCCTACGCCCATCTCGGCGTCGACCGGCCCGAGGACCCCCAGGGCCGTCTGCTCTAGTCGAGGGACAGTCCCGCGGGCCGAAGCTGACCCCCACCCTGTTCGAACAACTCGGCTCGGACCGCGGGTGTCCCCTATACCCTCGACAGGGATGCGGGTCTCCGAGTTTTCCTACGACCTCCCCAGGGAGGCGATCGCCCAGACCGCGATCGAGCCCCGCCATGGCTCCCGCCTGCTCGACACCCGGGATATGGCCGACCATGTCTTCCTCGACCTGCCCACCTTGCTTCACCCCGGTGACCTGGTGGTGGCCAACGAGACCAGGGTGCGGGCCGCCCGGATGGTGGGGTCCCGAGGGGGAACCGGGGGACGGGTCGAGCTGCTCTTTGTCGAGCGCGCCGCCGACGGGTCCTGGGAGGCTCTGGCCCGTCCCAGCCGGAGGCTCCGGCCCGGTGTGGTCATCGAGCTCGGGAATCATCGGGCAACCGTGATCGCAACCCACGGTGAAGGTTTGATAACGGTGACACTCGACACCGACGACCCCGAAGCGTGGATGTCTTCACAGGGGGCGATGCCTCTGCCTCCCTATTTCACCGGGCACCTCGACGACCCGGGGCGTTATCAGACGATCTTCGCCAACACGCCTGGCTCGGCGGCGGCTCCCACCGCCGGACTCCATTTCACGCCCCAGGTGGTGACCGGGCTGCAGAGCCAGGGCATCGCCATGGCAACCGTCGATCTCCATGTCTCAGTCGACACCTTCCGGCCGATGAGCGTGGAACGGGTGGAGGACCATGTCATGCACACCGAATGGTGCGCCGTCCCTGAGCCCACCGCCC
>CAYZKF010000133.1:0-5241 GCA_964479135.1 uncultured Acidimicrobiaceae bacterium | reverse complement strand
CGCGGTCAGCCCGTTGTTCGGGGGCAAGGCGTTGAAGGGGCCGGCGGACCGGGTGATGGCCTCGCTCGGGCTCCCAGCCGGCAACCGCGGGGTGATCGCCGCCTACCAAGGTCTGGTCGACACACTGGTCGTCGATCGGGGCGACGCAGCCGACGTCGACCTCATCACCGAGGCGGCGGTAGTGGCTACCGACACCCGGATCTCCCGCCTCGAGGCAGCAAGACGCCTCGCCGAGGAACTGCTCGGTCGATGACACTCGAGGTCCACCCCCTCATCGGCATCGGTTCGGTGGCCAAAGGCGACGACGTCGCTGCCGTTCTGATCCCTGCCCTCGACCCTCTCCGGCCGGTGGCCGGCGAGATCGTGGTGGTCACCCACAAGATCGTGTCCAAGGCAGAAGGCGCGATCCGGGAGGTGATCGGTGACGAGGAGGAGTTCAAGCAGCTCCTCGTCGAAAGCGAAGCGGTGTCGATCGTCCGCAAACGGGGCAATCTGATCATTGCCGAAACCAAACATGGCTTCATCTGTGCCAATGCCGGGATCGACCGTTCCAATGCAGAGCCGGGGACGATGATCCTCCTCCCCGAGGACCCTGATCGTTCCGCTCATCGGATCCGGCTGCGTTTGGAGCAGCGGTACGGCCCCGGTCTGGCAGTGATCATCTCGGACACTTTCGGACGTCCCTGGCGGCGAGGGCTCACCGATGTCGCCATCGGTGTCTCGGGCATGGCGGCGATCCTCGACCTCAGGGGAACCAGGGATTGGACCGGTCGGGAGCTCGACGTCACCGAGGTGGCGGTTGCCGATGAGCTCGCCGCCGCCGCCGACCTGGTGATGGGCAAGGCATCCGGAGTCCCCGCAGCGCTGGTCCGGGGGTACCGGCCCCCACCAGGCGAAGGCCGCGGCCGCGACCTGGTGCGTCACCCCGACGAAGACTTCTTCCGCTGAAGAGCGAACCTCAGGTACCACGACCCGCATATCGAGCAGATATCTCTCGAGAATGCGTGGAGCCAAGTAGAGATGTCCACCCGCCCCGTCAACGGGAACCGAGCGGGACGGCGCATCGTCTCAAGCACATGACATACAGATCCGGCGTATTGGCCTGCTCACTGGTATTGACGCTCGTCGCTTGTGCCCCGGCCGGCGGCGGGATGCCGTCCACCACCACAACTGAGACCACTACCACGACTTCTCCGGTTGGCGACGCGGTGATCGCCGAGTTCCGGACCGTCGACGACGTCACCTATCGGATACTGCTCGACGGTGAGGCAGCTGCATATATCCGGACCATGGAGCCGGGCGACAACCCGGGGATCCCCAACGGAAAGATCAATCCTGGCGACGGAGGGGTCAACATCGGACACCAGTGGCACATCACCGAGGTCGAGTTCGTCGAGATGGCCATCGAGGTCTGCGACGGGACGGCCTCATACATCGACGATCTCGGCTACGAGGAATTCGTCAACCAACACGGGGACAGATTCTGTCCCTGGACGGTCGAGGTCGTTCAGCTCATCGAGCCCTGAACCCCTGGTGGCGACTCGAGCCGAGAGGCGTGGGGAGACCGGGGAAGCCGAGCCGGCATCGGCTTCGGCGCCCCGCTATTGGTTGAGCCTATGCCCCGGGACGCCCCAGACCCCAGTAGTCGAGCCCAGCCATCCTCACCGCAGTCGGATCGAGCAGGTTTCTGGCGTCAACCACCCGGTACCCTTTCATCACTGCGGAGACCTCGGTCATGTCGACCTCGGCGAACTCGGGCCACTCGGTGGCGACCAGAAGCACATCCGCCCCACGAGCAGCCTCGACAGGAGAGTGGGCCATCGTCACCGAACCGGAGCTCGCCTCGGGGTCGTAGGCGACCACTTCGGCGCCATCGTCCTGGAGAAGCTGGGCGACCCGGAGGGCCGGAGACTCCCTGACATCGTCGGTGCCCGCCTTGAAGGCGACTCCCCACATGGCCACCCTTCTCCCCCGCAGGCCACCTCCGGCAGCCTGTCGTACCTTGTCTGCGAGCCGTCGACGCTGCTCCTCGTCGGCGGCAATGACCGCCCGGAGGAGGCCGAAGTCGTAGCCGGCATCTTCGGCGACCCCGATCAAGGCGATGGTGTCCTTGGGGAAACACGAGCCCCCGTAGCCGGGTCCGGGCTTGAGGAAGTGGGGGCCGATCCGATGGTCGAGCCCCATCCCCAGGAGGACATCCATGACGTCGGCGCCCACCGCCTCGCACAGGTTGGCCAGAGTGTTGACAAATGTGAGGCGAGCCGCCAGATAGGAGTTGGAGGCGTATTTGATCATCTCTGCCGAGGTGGGGTCGGTGATCACCAGCTCGGTTTCGACGCCTTCGTATAGGGCGGCCACCGCCTCGGCATCGCCACGGTCGTAGGCGCCCACCACGATCCGGTCAGGATCGAGGAAGTCGGGAACCGCCCGGCCTTCGCGGAGAAACTCGGGGTGGGAGACGATGCGGCCCTGGCTGCCCCGGTCGGCGAGACGTTTCGCCAATCCGGCCATCGTCCCCGGGGGAACCGTCGACTTGACCACGAAGATGGTCCCCTCTGCAACCAACGTGGCCAGCTCGTCGACCACCAAGTCGATGTAGCTGAGATCGGCCCGCCCGTCAGGTCCTTCCGGGGTGGGGAGGCAGAGAAATACGAAATCGGCGCCCTCGATCGCCTCGGCGTTGGAATGGTGAAAGGTGAGACGGTTCCGGGAGATCCCCGCGGCTATCAGGTCGGGGAGGCCCTCTTCGAAAATCGGGACCTTGCCTAGGCGAAGTTTCTCGACCCGGTCGGGATCGGCCTCTCCCACTCTGACCGTGTGACCCTGCCCGGCCAGGCCGGCGGCTGTGACCAGGCCGACGTATCCGGCCCCGATGATCGCGATGTTCATGTAACCCCCCAATGGGATCTGAGATAGGTCGAACTATGCGGCGTCGGCGCCGACAATAACGACGGCGTCGTACACGTTATCGACCGATCCGACCTGGACTACACCGAAACCAAGGGCATCGAGTATCCGTTGACCGTTGCCGTCTCCTGGCGGAACGATGATCGTGGTCCGCTCATAGTCGTCACGGGGGGCGTCGCCGATGGCGACGATCCGAAAACCGCTGGCCTCGAGGGTCCCCGACATCGCGGCGGCCGAACCACTGACGCCGTTGCCATTGAGCACCTGAAGCCGGATGGGCTGTTCTGCCATTGCCCTGCCTGCACGGAAGTTGGCCAGCATTGTCCCGGCCTCGGGTTCTTTGATCACCACCACCGATGCACCGTTGATCGTCCGACCGGTGGCGGGGAGGGTGGCCCCTTCGATGTCGCCGGTGAGGACCCCGCGGAAGTCCCATGCCAGTGACGCCACCGAGGCCTGGGCAAGATTGGCGTCGATAGTGACATGACGGGCCATCCCCCGGGCAATGTCACCGGCCTCGGTGATCGAAGAAGGCGACTTGAGCTTCTTGAGGATCGCCCGGACCACTTCCTGTTGGCGGGAGGTCCGGCCGAAGTCGTTGGCCTCAACCGAGACCCAGCGCCCATTCCGCTCCTCTTGATAGGCGCGGGACCGCGCATAAGCCAGCGCCATCTTCCCGTCGAGAGTCTGGGTCCCCGCCCCGACGCTGAGTCCCGACTTGTCGTCCCGCGCCCGGTAGGGGAAGTCGAGTTGGATCCCGCCGAGCTCGTCGATCATCCCCTGGAAACCGACGAAGTCGACCTCGACGTAGTGGTTGATCTCGACGTTGAGGTTCTGTTTGATGGTCTCCACCATCAAACGACTTCCCCCGAAGGCGAAGGCGGCGTTGATCCGGTTCTGATTGTGTCCCGGGATGTCGACCCACAGGTCCCTGGGGATGGAGAGGATCTGGGCATTGGCAGTGTCACCATCGAGGCGGACCAACATCACCACATCGCCCCGAGCCCCGCCAAAGGCGCCGAAGTTGGTCAGATCGTCGAGCCCAGCTCGTGAGTCGGATCCGACAACGAGAAAGGTGAGGTCCTTGCCGGTTGCCCTGTCCAGCACATCGGTGACCTCGCTGTCGGTGTCAGCCGAGGACAGGAAGTCCTGACCGGTGCGCACCGCCCAGTAGATGCCGAAGGCGACAAGATTGGCGAGGACGAGCGCGGTGATGACCGTCACCTTGAGCCAGCGGGACGGCCTTCGACGCTGCGGAGTAGGAGAGGAGTCCTGGGACATCTTCGTCTTAGACGTCTCACAGGCTACCCCTGGTTCCGTTGTTACCTCGGCTGCATCAAGCCCGCCCTTCAGACGTGCCGGTCCTGCTTCGAAGTCGAAGGACGAAGAGCCGGAACTGGAACACCACGAGTTCGGCCAAGCCGAGACTCGTCCCGATTATTGTCAGCTCGTCCCAGAACCCAGGAGATCGGTCGACTTGGCTGTGTTGGCCCACGAGGGCACCTACCCCATCATGTTCGGGTCTCTGCCGATCCCGGTCGGCGCGGCTCATCGCACCGGCTATCTGGCCCGTCCCGATGAATCCGGAACCTTCCCGGTGGTTGTCGTAGTGCCTGACCTCAATGGGATGAACAGCTTTGAGAAGGACCTGTGTCGTCGTCTCGCCCGATCGGGGATAGCTGCCATAGCCGTCGACCTCTACCGCTCCGATGACGACCCGCTGACTGCCTACAACGAGCTGTCCGATACCCGGGCGCTCACCGATCTCGACGAGATCCACGAGTTCATCGTGTCCGATGACGTCGTCTGGAATGCCGGGGACAAGATCGGGTTGCTCGGTCTCGACGTCGGAGGCAGATTCGCCCTTCTCAAGGCAGCGAGAGGCGGGTGGGTGGCGTCGGTGGCGGTGGCCTACACCCCGCTGGCCGGTGATGACACCCGCGATCTCCAGGTCGGCGATTCGCTGGGCAGTCTCCCGGTGCCGGTTCTCGGTTTATACGGCGCCAACGACGAGCTGATCGACACCGGCTCGGTCGACGAGGCGCAGGACCGCAACCCCCACGGTCAGTGGCTTCTCTACGACGATGTCGGCCACGGGTTCATCGACCCGACCGCCCAGGGATACGACGAGTCGGCGGCCGAAGACGCTGTCGCCAGGCTGATCGCCTTCTTCACCCAGACTCTCCCCGCGGCCACGGTCGAGGATCTCGGCTGAGTGTCCCCCGGGCCGCCATTCGTCCGGTGTTCGGGGACCGCCCCGTAGAGCGCGAGGGTGTTTTTGGGGGAAAGGTCCTTCCGCGGACGCGGGTCCCCCCCTCGACGGCCTGGCGGCCG
>CAYZKF010000132.1:0-5259 GCA_964479135.1 uncultured Acidimicrobiaceae bacterium | reverse complement strand
CCGCTGAGCTCGGCGAGATCGTCAAGAGTTCGAGCCACCTCGGAACCGTCCTCCTACTGAGAGCGCTCTCAACATACGACAATATCGCCTTGTTTGTCAACGTGTCGCCCAGATGGCGAGTTTTCTGACACCAGAGAGCGCTCTCAACTATGGTTGGGCTACCTCATGGACCGATTCATCACCGGGGTCAACTACTGGCCACGCAAGAAGGCCATGTACTGGTGGTCCGACTTCGATCCGGGCGAGGTCGCCGATGAGTTCGACATCATCGCCGGGCTGGGCATGGATGTGGTTCGCATCTTCTTGCTCTGGGACGACTGGCAGCCGACACCGGATCGGGTTTCGCCGGAGCGCCTCGCCGACCTCGGCGTGGTGCTCGACGTCGCCGCCGACCTCGGCCTGGGGATCGACCTCACCTTCTTCACCGGGCACATGAGCGGGCCCAACTGGTCACCCGATTGGCTTCTCGACGAGGTTCCGGGGTTCTTCCCCGGTCCGTATCACCGTCAGGTGATCTCGGGTGGAGTGCCGGTGGACACCACCTACCGGAACATGTTCCACGACCCGACGGCCCTTGACGCCGAGCGCCTCCTTCTCGACACGGTGGTGAGTCGATATGGTGAACATCCCGGTATTTGGATGTGGAACCTCGGCAACGAACCCGACCTGTTTGCCCACCCTCGATCTGCCGAGGAAGGACGTTGGTGGACACGACAGATGATCGAGACGATCAAAGGCCTCGACGATTCACACCCGGTCACGGTCGGCCTCCATGTCGCCAGCCTCTTCGAAGATAACGGCCTCCGAATCGACCAAGTCTTCGCCGAGACAGACGTGGCGGTGATCCACGGCTACCCCATGTACGTTCCCTGGGCCCGGGACCCTTTGGATCCCGACTTCGTCCCCTACCTCTGCGCCCTGGTCGCCGCACTCAGCGGCAAGCCGTGCCTCGCCGAGGAGTGGGGCGGGTGCACGGCTCCCGATGGGCGCCAGTCCGAGGTCTGGGAGTGGAACGCCTACGGCACCAACCGCACCCAGTTCATGGCAGGTGAGGAGCAGTTCGCCGATTACGTCGGCGAGGTCCTCCCCAAGCTGGTGGAGGTGGGCTCGACCGGAGCACTTCTATGGTGTTTCTCCGACTACCACCCCGACTTGTGGAACCGTCCCCCATGCGACTCCGCCGGCTCCAAACACGAGCGCCATTTCGGGCTAGTGCGCCCCGACGGGACCCTCAAGCCTCACTCCGAAGTGATCAAGAAGTTCGCCGAGACCCGCCCGATGGTGGAAGCGGCCGCCAAAACGGTGACCCTCGACATCACCGCCGAGGACTACTACCGGGACCCGGCCGCCAACGCCGAGAGGTTGTATGCCGACTGGTAGAAGGGTCATGGCCGGTGTGGTGTTGACTGCGGTCGCCGCCTGCACCTCCGTCCCGTCCCCCACCACGACTTCCTCGACATCCTCCACCGCCTTGACCACCGCCACCACTGTTGTCTCCGACCTCCCCACCGTCAACGAGGTCACCGCGGCCGGCACCGTGCCCACCTACCAACTGGTCGAGCTGACCGTGGACCTCGAGGCGGTGTACGACAATCCCTTCGATCAACGTCAGGTGAGCCTCGACGCACAGTTCACCGGCCCCGACGGTGCCAGTCTGGTTGTGCCCGGCTTCTGGGACGCCCAGGGGTCATGGAAGGTCCGTTTCACCCCCGACCGACCCGGCGATTGGACGTTCGAGACCTGGGTGACCGACTCCAGGGGAACCGGCCGGGGAACGGAAGGCTCGTTCAACGTGATCGATTCGGATCACCGCGGCTTCCTCCGGTTCGGGTCCGATGTCGATCCGTCATACAGCCCCCGTTACTTCGCCTACGAGGACGGCACCGCCTGGTACGGCCGGGGTCACGCCGATCTCGACATGAGCCTGGGAGGAGCCGCATTGGACGGAGGCGGGCTTCGCAAGTTCTCCGAGATGGCGGCGAGTGGTGAGAATTACGAGATGTGGTGGCCGATGTGGGGGAGCAACTTCATCCAGTCCTCGTACGACAACTACTCGGCCGCGCAGATGAGCGTCATCGACTTTGTCCTCCGCGACGCCGAGGAGAAGGGCGTGGCCATCGTCTTCACCGTGTGGATCCATCAGCTTCTGCGTACCGGTGCACACGCCTGGTCCGACGGCAGATGGCAGCTCAACGGGTTCCGGAGGCTCACCGACATCGACGGGTTTTTCACCGACGAGGAGGCTTGGGCATGGCAGGAGAACCTCTACCGCTACATGATTGCCCGCTGGAGCTACTCACCGGCGATCCTGATGTGGCAGACCATCACCGAGATCAACGGCACCGAGTCCTACGAGCACACCGACACCTGGCATGCGAAGGTCAACGCATACTTCCAGGACAACGACCCTTTCCGCCATCCCACCACCGCCACCGGCTCGGGAGGCTGGGACTGGCCGGTCGGTCATGCCATCATGGATGTTCCACAGATGCACGTCTATGAGACGTTCATCGAAGACCCAATCCATGCCGGGGCCGAGATCGCCCATTGGACCAGGCTGATGTGGGGCCGGGAGGTCAAGCCGAATTGGATCGGAGAATACGGCCACCGGCTACAGCGGCTGTATCCCGAGTTCATGCACCATGCCAACTGGGCAGCGCTGGGCGCGGGAGCGGCGATGACCCCGATCGAGTGGAACGACGGCAGCGGCTATGGGAGCTTCGATCAGGCGATGAAAGACGACATGAAGCGGTTCGCCGACTTCGTCGAGAAAGTCCCCCTGGTCGAATACGACCCACGATCGGTCGAGCTCGCCTTCTCCCACCCGGGAATAAGGGGATGGGGTGTGGTCGGGGAGACCGGAGGAGTGATCTGGGTCCAGGACGCCGAGCTCGAAGGGCGCGACATGGACGACGTTCGACGGGCTCGACCGAGGAGTTCGGTAACCCTGTCGGTGCCCGGCCTCACGCCGGGAACCTGGCAGGTGGCGCCCTACAACACCTGGACCGGAGAGTGGCTGGAGCGGCTCACCGTGACCTGTGGCGAGGACGTGTGTGACATCGAAATCCCCGACTTCAGCCAGGACATAGCCTTGGCGCTCAGTCGTTGATCTCCTGGTGCCCGTCCAGACCGAGGCGGGACGCGATGGCCGCGGCCACTTCGGACGGTGTCGAATCGGTGGTGTCGAAGCGGTGGGTCGCCAGCTCCTGGTAGAGGGGGACACGGCGGTCGATGATCTTCCCCTCGCCCGGGGCCAGTTCCCGCCGGTGGCCCTGACCGGAGATCCGGGAAGCGATTACATCGGGGTCGGCGACAAGCCAGATACAAAGCCGGTTGGCGAGGATCGCCCGGATCGCAAGGTCGTCGACCACACTCGCCGCGGCGGCAATCACAGTCGGAACCGGCGAGGCCAGCGCCCCGGTCAGTGCCTGACGCTCCAGGGCGTGGAGGTAGGAGACACCCAGTTCGGCGGCAAGCACCGCGCCGGTCACACCCTGGGATGCTTCGATCTCTTTGTCGGAGTCCGAAAGGGGCCATCCCAACCTGACAGCAAGGGCTTCGCCGACCGAGGTCTTGCCCGACCCCATCGCGCCGAGGACCACGATATGCCCGCCCAACCTCATCCCGACGAGGCTAGAGCGAAGGCCCCGGCCAGGGCCGACCGATCCCCAAGAGCCGGGGGAACGATCAATTCACCGATGACCGCATCCAGATCCCTCGGATAGCCGGCGAGGCGGGTGGCCAGCTTCCGGCGAACCGCCTGGTGAAACCCGGGCAGATTGCTGACACCGCCTCCGACCACAATCCGGTCCGGCGCCCAGCTGTAGATGACGTTGGCCAGCCCCTGAGCGAGATACCCGGAGGCCACGGCGAGAGCCGACTCGAGGTCGGGGCCGGAGAGGTCCTCGGGGCTGACGCCAAACCTCTCCCGCAATGCCGGGCCGGAGGCCAGGCCTTCGAGGCACCCGCCGTGATAAGGGCAGACTCCGGGAAACGAGTCGCCTTCCAGGGTCTGGACGACGATGTGGCCGACTTCCGGATGCGGAGCACCATGGAGTGGGGAACCCCTGACCACCAGTCCCGCTCCGATGCCGGTCCCAATCGTCAGATAGGCGGCCTGATCGGCACCGGCCGCCGCCCCCCAACGCCACTCCCCTACCGCAGCCGCATTGACGTCGGTGTCCAAGAAGAGGGGGACATCGAGTCTCGCCGCCAGCCAACCGAGGAGGTCGAAACCGGACCAGCCGGGTTTGGGGGCTTGCATCAACCGCCCGTAACCGGGGCGGTCGGGTGAAAGCTCGATCGGACCGAAGGCGGCCACTCCCACCGACTCGAAGCTCTGACCGGAGAGAAGCCCCAACACGCGTTCGAGCGTCTCCTCGGGGCCTCTGGTCTCGATCCTCACCGGTTCGAGGTCGTAGGGATCGGTACCTACTGCCACCAGGGTCTTGGTCCCGCCCAACTCGAGTGCAGCAGTCGGCGACATCCGTCGCGCCGGGTCAGCCTCCCACTTGTAGGGCGGGCGCCCGGGTACCGATCCTCTGACCGGTCGCAGGATCGAAGAAGTGGATCTTGGCGCAATCCACCACCAGCTCCACCACGTCGCCATGCGTGACGTCGACGTCGGGGCTGACCCGAGCGATGAAGTTGGTCTTGTCTCCGAGATCCGCCGGTTCCCGGCCCGTGTCAGCCAGGAGCTCCTCGATGTCCGGGGTGATCACCGGGGCCCGGTCGACGGTGAAATGGATATAGGTGTCGGCTCCGAGCATCTCGGTGACTTCGACCTGGACGCTCAACGACCTCTGCGGATCGTGACCGGCGATGCTGGCCGCCTCGAGGTTGTTCGGCCGAATCCCTACCACCAACTCCTCATTCATGTGATTCTCGATCCCGGGGTGGTCATCCAGCGCCTGGCGTTCGACCCTGAGCCGGCCACCGGGGAGGACCACATAGACCGCGTCGCCTTCTGCCTCGAGATGACCGTAGGTCAGATTCATCGCCGGGCTGCCGATGAAGCCGGCGACGAATAGGTTCTCCGGTCGGTTGAACAACTCGGTCGGGGGTCCCACCTGCTGGAGGTTGTACGGGGCCCGGGGCGACACCGCCCTGAGCACTGCCACCCGGTCACCGAGAGTCATCGCTTCGACCTGGTCGTGGGTCACATAGACGGTGGTGGTCTCGAGGCGGTTGTGGAGCCTCTCCAACTCGGACCGCATCTGCACCCGCAGCTTGGCGTCGAGGTTGGACAGCGGCTCATCC
>CAYZKF010000131.1:0-5279 GCA_964479135.1 uncultured Acidimicrobiaceae bacterium | reverse complement strand
GATCACGTCGAAGTCGTCGCCAACGAGTCTGTTTTCACATGTCGGGTTTTGGTCAACTGCGCCGGGCTCCACTCCGACCGAGTAGCCGCCCTCGCCGGTGTCGACGCCGGGGTGCGGATCGTTCCCTTCCGGGGGGAGTACTACACACTCACCGACCCGCCGGCGGGAATGATCCGGGGTCTGGTCTACCCGGTCCCCGATCCCCGTTACCCCTTTCTCGGGGTCCACTTCACCCGGGGCGTCGATGGTTCGGTGCAGGTGGGGCCCAATGCCCTCCTCGCCCTGGGGCGGGAGCAGTACCGGGGCCGGGGGCCGACCTGGGGCGACCTCGGCGAGATGTTCGCCTACCCCGGGTTCTGGCGGCTCGCCGGCAAGAACCTGCCCGCCGGGGCCAGGGAGTTGGTCTCCCGGTCGAGAGGTCTCTACGCCCGTCAGGCCCGGCGCTTGGTCCCCGCCGTCGAGCGGTCCCATCTGGTACGAGGCGGAGCCGGGATCAGGGCGCAGGCCGTCGACCGCCGGGGCAGTCTGGTCGACGACTTCGTAATCGAGAATGCCGGGTCGACGGTCCATGTCCTCAATGCCCCCTCACCTGGCGGCACCGCGTCGTTGGCCATCGGACGATATGTAGCCGATCTGGTGGCCCCATTGTTGAGGTGAGATCTCTCCAAAGTGTGTAGTGTCACTGTTCGCTTATGGGCAACCAGCTAACAGTGGCGGTGTTGGGCACCGGACGTATGGGTGGGGCGATGGCATCCACGCTCCATGGTGCCGGCCACAAGCTCGTCCTGTGGAACCGCGACCGGTCCAAAGCCGAAGGTCTCGCCAAGGTGCTCGGGTGTGTCGTCGCCGACACCGCAGCCGACGCTGCCTCCCAAGGTGACGTCGTCCTCACCAGTCTGGCCGACGACGAGGCGATGAAAGCGGTCTACCTCGGCGAGGACGGTGTCGTCGCCGGTGTCCGTTCCGGCACGGTGGTAGTCGACACCAGCACCGTCGACCCGGAGACCGTTGTCGAGATAGGGGCAGCCGTCGATGCCACCGGTGCCGGGTTCATCGACTGCCCGGTGTCGGGGAGTGTCTCCACTGTCGAAGCGGGGACCCTGACAGTGATGGCCGGTGGCGACCCCGACCTGATCGAGAAGGCTCGCCCCGTTCTCGAACCCCTCGCCTCCAGGATCGTCCCCACCGGTAGACGGGGGAGCGGTGCGGCGACCAAGCTGGCGGTCAACGGTCTGGTTCACGGTCTCAACGTCGCTCTTTCCGAGGCCTTGGTCCTCGCCGAACGGGCCGGAGTCGAGCGGTCGGTGGCCTACGAGGTTTTCGCCAGCGGAGCCGGAGGCGCCCCTTTCGTCAATTACAAACGGGAGGCCTATGAGCACCCCGAGTCGGCGGTGGTCGCTTTCAGCCTCGAGTTGGTGGCCAAGGACCTGGAATTGATCACCGGTCTCGGCGAGCGGGTCGGGGCGCCGATGGCCCAAGCCGGCACCGGGCTCGACATAGTCCGCCGGGCCGTCGAAGCCGGTTTCGCCGACCGCGACTTGAGCGCCCTTGCGGTGTTCATGAGGGGTGAGGACGGCTGATGTCCCATCACATCGTCAAGAAGGTCGCCGACATGGTCTTCGAGACCGCCACCGAACTGGTCGGCCACAGTTCCGGATACACCTCAGACCCGGTGGTCTCTGAAACCTCCGGATCGGTGCAAATGGGATTTCGGGTGTCCCGCCTCCAGCCGGGTGGCCATGTCGACACCCATGTCCACTCCTTCGAGGAGTCCTTCTACATCATCGAGGGCGACGCCGTGGTCGACCTGTCCGGGGCCAGCCACCGGGTCACCACCGGTGACTACGGCCTGTTCCCGGTGGCCACCCCCCACGCCCTCCGCAACACTTCGTCGCAACCGGTCACCTTCGCCGAGATGATGGCCCCGATGCCCCGTGCCCGTTTCGGGTTCGACACCTACCCGGTGTCGGCCTTCCCCGTCGGCGACGGCGTCCCCCTCGACGTTCGCGACCCCCGAACCGTCTCCTTCGGGCACATCGATCCCGAGAACATGGACCCCGCCAACCAGACTCAGGACCGGCTCGCTCTCAGTGCCAGCATGCGAACCGCTCTGCTCGTCTACTCGGGGATCAGTGTCAAGATGATGATCGACTCCGACCTGGGAGCCGACCTCTCCACCATGTTCATGGTCCAGTACGTGCCCGGTGGTTTCGCCGGGGCCCACGACCACCCACTGGAGGAGGCCTATCTGATACTGGAAGGCGAAGTCGAGGCCCGTTTCGACGGCGAGGTCTACCAGCTGGGCCCGGGCGACGTCGCCTGGGCCGGGGTGGGCTGTGTTCACGAGTTCCGCAACATCGGGGAGGGTCACGTCCGGTGGTTGGAGACTCAGGCGCCCCAACCGCCTCCCCGCCACTCGTACCGGTTCCAGCGCGACTGGACCTACCTGGAGAATGCTCTGGCAGCCGAGTCGGCGTCGGAGGGAAAGGATGAGAATGGATGAGTTTCCGGTAGCCACCAGCCCAGCCCCTGGGGTGATGGGCGTCGATTGGGAGGTCCGGGTCGACTTCGAGCGACTCCGTCAACACCGGATCGCCCGGGTCCGCCAGATGCTCGAGCAGTTCGATCTCGGAGCCCTGCTCCTCTTCGAAACCTCCAACATCCGTTATGCCACCTCCACCCAGATCGGATACTGGGCCTTCAACAAGGGTGAGCGCTACGCCCTGATCACCAGGGAAGGGCGACCCCGGATCTGGGACTTCGGGTCGGCGGCCAAGGCCCATCGTCTCCAACTACCCCATATGTACGACGCGGACAACGCGGTGGGGGGCAACACCGGCCTCCAGGGCGCCATCGGCCCCGAGACCGGGCTTCACTCTCGTGCTGCCCAAGAGCTCAAGTCGGTCCTCGAGTCGGAGGGTCTTGCCGGGGAGCGCCTCGGGGTCGACCTCGCCGAGACCGGTGTTCTGCTCGCGCTCCAGGCCGAAGGCCTCGACGTGGTCGACGGCCAGCAGGCGATGATGCGGGCCCGGGAGATCAAGAGCTCCGACGAGATCGTCCTCCTCACCCAGGCATGTGCCATGGTCGACGGGGTGTATCAGGGGATCTTCGAGATGCTCAAACCGGGGATCCGCGAGTCCGACGTGGTCGCCTACGCCCACGCCCGTCTCTTCGAGATGGGCTCGGAGTTCGTCGAGGCGATCAACTCGATCGCCGGGGAGCGGTGCAGCCCGCATCCCCATGTCTTCTCCGATCGCCTCATCCGACCCGGCGACCAGGCCTACTTCGACATCATCCACACCTATAACGGGTACAAGACCTGTTATTACCGCACCTTCGTGGTGGGCCGGGCCACCCAGTCCCAACGTGACGCATTCTCACAGTCGCGGGAGTGGATGGACGCCGCCATCGAACTGGTACGGCCCGGGACGACCACCGACCAGATCGCCAAGGTGTGGCCTCGAGCCGAGGAGTTCGGGTTCGTCGACGAGATGGACGCCTTCGGGCTCCAGTTCGGCCACGGGGTCGGGGTCGGCCTCCACGAACGCCCCATCATCAGCCGGCTCAACTCCCTGGACTCCCCGGTGGAGATCCAGGAAGGCATGGTCTTCGCCCTGGAGACCTATGCCCCGGCGACCGATGGGCGTTCGGCGGCCCGGATCGAGGAGGAGGTGGTGGTCACCGCCGACGGATGCAAGGTCATCACCCTGTTCCCCTGTGAGGAGTTGATGGTCGCCAATGCCTACTGACGCCCGTCTCGACTACTCGCTCCGGGAGCCTCGACTTCCCCCACCGGTCGACCACTCGCTGGCCGACGCGCCCATCGACATCGACCGGCGTCTCGGGATGTACCGCAAGCTCCACGAGTTGAGACAGTTCGGGAAACGGGCCCATGACCTGTTCCTCCAGAACCTGGTCAAAGGGACCACCCACCTCTCCCTTGGCCAGGAGGCGGTGGCCACCGGGTTCGGAGCGGCAATGCGTCCCGACGACTACACCTTCGCCACCTACCGGGGCCATGCCCACGCCCTCTCCCGGGGGATGGACCTCGGAGCGGGGATGGCCGAGTTGTTGGGCCGGGAGAACGGGGTGTTGGGAGGCAAAGGGGGCTCCATGCACCTCACAGATGTCTCCAAGGGGATGATGGGGTCTTATGCCATCATCGGCGCCCACCTCTGCATCGCCAATGGCGCCGCCTGGTCGGCGCAGATGCGGGGGACCGGTCAGGTCGCAGTGTGCTTTTTCGGTGACGGCACCACCAACATCGGAGCGTTCCACGAGGCGCTCAACATGGCCAAGATATGGGACCTCCCGGTGGTCTTCGTCTGCGAGAACAACCTCTACATGGAGTACACCCCGATCGACCTGATCACCGCGGTGCCCCGCCCCGCCGCCGACCGGGCATCGGCCTACGGGCTGGAGCCGATCGTGGTCGACGGCAACGACCCCGACGCCGTCTATCTGGTGGCTACCGACGCCGTCGACCGGGCCCGATCCGGCGGCGGGCCCACACTGGTGGAGGCGATGACCTACCGCTCCGGGGGCCACTCCCGGGCCGATCCCGGCAAGTACCGGCCCGCCGACGAAGTGGAGGCCTGGAAGCAGCGCGACCCGATCCCGATGTACCACGACCGTCTTCTCGGTCTGGGGACTCCAGAGGCCACCCTCAGCGAGATCGAGAGGGAGGTGGCCGCCGCCGTCGACGCCGCCACCGAGTTCGCCAAGGCCGGAGCCGAGCCCGGCGAAGGTGCCCTGATGACCGAGGTCTACGCCGACGGAGGGTCACGATGGCGGAATTGAGCTATCGAGAGGCGGTTGCGTACGGGATCGCTCAGGAGATGCGGCGCGATTCCCGGCTGGTCATGTTGGGCGAGGACATCGCCGCCGCCGGCGGGGTGTTCAAGACCACCGTCGGCCTCATCGACGAGTTCGGCCCGGACCGGGTTCGGGACACCCCGATCTCCGAGCAGGCGATAGTCGGGGCGGCGATGGGCGCCTCCATGACCGGAGTTCCGGTGATCGCCGAGCTGATGTTCTCGGACTTCCTCGCCGTCTGCTTCGACATGATCGCCAACGAGATCGCCAAGAGCCGTTACATGACCGACGGTCAGGTCAGCTTTCCCCTGGTGATCCGCACCGCCAACGGCGGCGGGGTCCGTTTCGGCGCCCAGCATTCTCAGAGTGTGGAGAACTGGTGCATGATGATCCCCGGTCTCAAGGTGGTGGCACCCTCCACCGCCGTCGATGTCGTCGGGCTGATGGCTGCATCGATACGCGAT
>CAYZKF010000130.1:0-5279 GCA_964479135.1 uncultured Acidimicrobiaceae bacterium | reverse complement strand
TCGGGGAGCAGATCGGTGGGGGCCACCACCACCTCGACGCCATACGCCCTGAGGAGATCCTGCTTCTCCTTGGAGACCTTGTCGGGGACGGTGCAGATGACCCGGTAGCCCCGGACCGCGCCGACCATGGCCAGCCCGACTCCGGTGTTGCCCGATGTCGGCTCGACGATGGTGCCCCCCGGTCGGAGCAGACCTTCGTTTTCGGCTCGGTCGATCATCGCCACCGCGATCCGATCTTTTACCGAGCCCCCCGGGTTGGCCATCTCGATCTTCCCGATCAGGTTGCCGGCGGGATGAAGCCGGGAGAGCCTGACCATCGGGGTGTTCCCGACGGTCGAGAGTATGTCGTCCTGAATCACCGGCCACAAGGTACCCGGTACCCCGGATAGCGGTACTCAGAACACTGGGTAATGGCCGGTCACCGCGGTAGTCAGGCCGGGGTTGGTATCGGATCCCGCCGGCGTAACCTGGTGCCGGATGGCCCGCCTCGTCCGCTACGCCTGGTTTGTCCTCGTGTTCAACGTCGTGGTGATCCTGGCCGGAGCGCTGGTCCGCGCCACCGGGAGTGGCGCCGGGTGCGGGCGGTCGTGGCCCACCTGTCAGGGCCAGATCGTCCCCGAACTGAAAGGTGGAACCGCTATCGAGTTCTTCCACCGGGCGGTCAGCGGGATCGCCCTGATCCTGGTCTTTGCCCTGGCCGTTTGGGTTTGGCGACGGACCCGCCCCGGGGATCCGTCCCGGACCGGCGCCGTGCTGGCGGTGATAGCCATCGTCGGTGAGGCCTTGATCGGAGCGATGATCGTCCTCGCCGAGTGGGTGGCCGACGATGCCTCTCTGGCCAGGGTGGTGGCGGTCCCCCTCCACCTGGTCAATACCTTCTTCCTGTTGGCGGCCCTCACCCTGACCATCTTCTGGCTATCCGGCGGTGGTCGTCTCCATTGGCAGGCCCGTCCCGGAGTTCGGAAAGGCGTGCTCGTTGCCGGCATCGCCCTGGTGTTGATCGCCGCCACCGGTGCGGTCACCGCCCTGGCCGACACCCTGTTCCCCCGAGGCGGGGATCTCTCCGACGAAGCCCACTTCCTCACCAGGCTTCGGATCATCCACCCCGTGCTGGCCGTGGTTGCCGCCGGGGCGGGGTGGTGGGCGTCGAGCCGGAGTGGCCTACCCCCCGGTTGGCCGGCAAAGGCGATGCCCATCCTCGTCGGTCTGATGCTTCTCACCGGAGGAGCCAACGTCGCTCTCGGTGTACCGGTGCTCATGCAGTTGGTGCATCTCGCACTGGCCGACGTACTGTGGGTGGCCTATGTCCTTCTTTCCGCCCGTCTGCTCTCGTCGACCCCGAGTGTGCTCACGCGTTGAGGGCATCCTCCCGGCTGTCGCCGAGCAGATAGCGCGGCCCGGTACCGAGGCTGGACGCTCGGTCACCGGGGTTGAATAGGGCGCAGCTCTTCAAGGAGAGACAACCGCACCCGATGCAGTCGGTCAACTCGTCCCGCAACGCACTCAACTCCGCCAACTGGGCGTCGAGACGCCGGCGCCACGATCTCGACAGTTGCTCCCAGTCGGACTTGGTCGGCGTGCTGTCGTGGGGCAGGTTCTCCAGGGCTGCGGCCAGCTCGGCCAGGGACAACCCCACCTCCTGACCTGCGCGGATCAAAGCAACGCGGCGGAGGACGGCGCGCGGATAGCGGCGTTGGTTTCCGTCGGTCCGCTCTGAGGCGATCAGCCCTCTGGTCTCGTAGAAGCGGAGGGCGGATGTGGCCACACCGGACCGTTTCGCCACTTCTCCGATGGTCAGCCAGCCCATGACTTCACACCTTGTCCCGCATACTTCGAGTTTAAGCGAAGTTGAAGGTTTGCGGAAGGGTCTGCACCGGGTCTTCGGGTAGGGTCGGGGTGTGTTCCAAGAGTTGGGTGCGGGTGTCTTCCGCCGTCGCTACCCCGCCCTCGACGAGAACGTCGGGTTGGTTGTCGGAGAAGACGGGGTGCTCGTCATCGACACCCGGTCGACGCACCTCCACGGGGACGAGATTCTCTCCGACCTGGCGAGGATCACCAGGCTACCGGTGAGGTGGGTGGTTAACACCCACTGGCACTGGGACCACGTCTTCGGCAACTCCCGGTTCCCGGACTCCGAGATCTGGGGACATGCCCGCACCCGGGAGACCCTCCTGGCCCGACCCGAAGAGATGAAGGCCGGCGCCCTCGAATGGCTCGGAGCCGACATGGAGAACGAGATCGCAGGTGTCGAGATCGTCCCACCTGAGGGAACCTTCACCGAGCATGTCGCCATCGACATAGGCCGACAGGTGGCTCTCAGCCATCACGGCCTTGGCCACACCGACGCCGACATCCGGGTGATCGTCGTCGATGCCGGGGTGACGTTCCTCGGTGACCTGATCGAAGAGGGAGCGCCGCCCTCGTTCGGGGACAGTCATCCCTTGGACTGGCCGCTGACCCTCCGGCTGGCCATGGATGGAGTCGACGGTGTGGTGGTCCCCGGCCACGGGGATGTGGTCGATACCGGTTTCGTCGCCACCCAACACGAGGAGTTGGCCGCGGTAGCCGAGTTGTCGTTCCGCGTCATCGAGGGTGAGCTCTCTCTGGTCGACGCGGCCCGGCTCGGCCCTTATCCGCCGGAGGTGATGTCCACCGCCCTCGATCGGGCCATTGTCACCAACCCTGCGGTCTCATCCGAGTAGCTCGGCGAGGGCATCGGGGTCCGAGGTGGGCAGGTCGCAGACGAACCCCTCGCAGAGGTAGGCGACTGCCCGCTCTCCTCCGAGCCGACCCTCGAGGAGTGGCACCTCACCTTGCCCGGTGTCCGATGGCGCCAAGGCGACATGCGGACGGAATCTGGACCAATGGACCCTGGCCAGACTCTCCCAGCGCGGGCCGACGATGGCCAGCTCCTTGGGGTGCAAGGAGGAGAGGGCAACCGACAGGTGATGGCCGACCATCGACGGGTACCGTTCGACCAGGGCCCCAGCCGCGGATAGGGCCGAGTCCGCTTCCTCCCGCCATCGGGGCTCGCCGGTGTACAGGGCGGTTAGCAACAGGGCCTCAGCCGCCATCGCATTCCCCGAAGGGTGGGGGTTGTCGGTGACGTCAAAGGGACGCTTGACCAGATCACTCTGGTTGGAAGGAGTGGAGAAGAAGCCGCCCTCGGGGCGGGAAAAACGTGGGAAGTGCCCCACCATCTCGGTCGCAGCCCGGTACCAGGCCTCGTCACCACTGGCCGCGTAGAGGGTGTAGAACCCGAGGGCCAAAGAGGCGTGGTCTTCGAGAAATCCGGGCACCGAGGTCCGACCGTCCCGCCACGACCGGACCAGGTTCCCTTCCACGACCAGATTCTCCATGACGAACTTGGCGGCCTGTTCGCCGAGCTCGACCAGTCCGGGGTCGTCCAACACTGCTCCCGCCTCGGCGAAGGCCCGAATCGCCATGCCGTTCCAGGATGCCACCACCTTGTCGTCGAGACCGGGTCTGACCCGACGTTCCCTTGCCTCCCAAAGCCGCGCTTTGGCCTTCTCCAGTCCGACCGGCGGTTGATCGCCGACCACGTTGAGGATGTTGGAGCCTTCGAAGTTTCCCTCGGTGGTGACTCCGTAGTAGGCGATCACCGCTTCGGCGTCGTGGCCGAGTACCTGCCTGATCTGGTCGATGTCCCACACATAGAACCTGCCTTCGACCCCTTCGGAGTCGGCGTCCTCGGAGGAGAAGAAGCTCCCGTCGCCATGACGGAGGTCTCGGCTGAGATACCGCAGCGTCGAGCGGGCTACCTCGATGAAGTCGGGCCGGTCGAGCTCAACCCCCGACCACAGATAGATTCGGGCCAGCTGGGCGTTGTCGTAGAGCATCTTCTCGAAATGGGGAACCAGCCACTGGTCGTCGACCGAGTAGCGGGCGAAGCCGCCTCCGATCTGGTCGTGGATTCCCCCGGCGGCCATCGAATCGAGGGTTATCGCCAACATGTCATCGGCTCCGGCGGCCCAGGACCGCGATCTCGACCGGAGGAGGAACTCGAGCACCGGTTGCTGGGGGAACTTGGGGGCCGGGCCAAAGCCGCCGTTGGCCCGATCGAAACTGCTCTCAATCCGGGCAAAGGCGGCTTCCAGGGCGTTGTCGTCGGGCCGGGCTCCGGTGGGGATGGTCCCGGCTATGGCGCCGAGAAGGTTGGCGGCCTGTTCCTCGACCTCGGGACGACGTTCCGACCAGGCCGAGGACACCGCGGCCAGCACCTCGGTGAATGCCGGCATCCCGTGCCGGGGAGTCTTGGGGAAGTAGGTGCCGGCGAAGAAGGGTCGACCAAGATGATCGATGAACACCGTCATCGGCCAGCCGCCACGACCGGTCATCGCCTGAACAGCCTCCATGTAGATCGAGTCGACGTCGGGTCGCTCCTCGCGGTCGACCTTGACGTTGACGAAGAGTCGGTTCATCACCGAGGCAGTGTCGAGGTCCTCGAAGGACTCATGGGCCATGACATGGCACCAGTGGCAGGCTGCATAACCGACACTGAGCAGCACCGGGACATCACGGCCTCGTGCCTCGTCGAAAGCTTCCTCGCCCCACTCCCACCAGTCCACAGGGTTGTCCTGATGTTGGAGGAGATAGGGGGAGGTGGCGCGTGAGAGTCGGTTGGCCATGGCCTCAAGGTACCCGGGGCGGTGAGTCAGCGGTTCCGGTCGACGTCACGCAATTATCCTGCGTGGCGAGGTGGAGCCGTGAAGACCCTGCTGGTGATGCGTCACGCCAAGTCGGACTGGAACGCCGACTACGTGGCCGATCATGACCGTCCTCTCAACCGGAGGGGGATCGCCGCGGCCCGGGAGATGGGTCGGTTGGTGACCGGGTTGGGTCTGGTGCCGGATCTGGTCATCTCGTCGACGGCGGTCAGGGCGAAGACCACGGCCGAGCTGGCCATCGATGCCGGAGGATGGGACAGCAGGTTGAGTCTCGAGCCCGGCTTCTACGGCTCGGGGCCGGAGACGGTGCTGAAGATCGTCTCCAGGTCTGATGAAGTGGGGGTCTTGATGATTGTCGGGCACCAGCCCACCTGGGGCTTGATCATCGAACGGCTCACCGGAGAGCGGGTCGAGATGAAGACGGCCACCCTGGCGGTTGTCACCCTCGACATCTCCGCCTGGTCTTCGCTCCCCGACAGCTCGGGAATGGTCACCTCGATTCATCATCCCCGTCGTTGACCACCACCGTTGTTGCACTAGTGCTCCGGCTCGTAGGTTCCGTGCGTGTAGCGCCGAGCCATCGGTCGCTCA
>CAYZKF010000129.1:0-5298 GCA_964479135.1 uncultured Acidimicrobiaceae bacterium | reverse complement strand
CCGGGGGCCGTCGGTGAGGACCTGAGTCGTCGAGCGGGCCACCGCCGCACAGAAGACTGCGAAGGGATTGTCGTTGACCTCGACGAGGTTCACCCGGCCGCTCTCGGTCACGACAGGGAAACTAGGGCTACGCGCCGAGGCGGCATTGACCACCTCCAGTTCCCGCCGGGGGAGAGGGGCTTCCGCGGTGTGGGCGCGTAACAAGATCCGGACCGCATCTCTCAACTCCCTGACCTCGACCAGATGACCCAGAGCACCGCGGGCGACCGGATAACGGGGTAACTCGGCCGCGACCCAGACCGCCAGGTCCTCGTCGTCGACCAGAAGCTCGATGTCTTCGGAACCGACGATCCGAACCGTGTCGGCGAGGTCTACCGCCAGGGGGAACCTCCCCAACCAGGCAAAACTCCTGTCCACTCTCAACTGGTCTCCGGTCCTTCTGTCTGTTGACGAGTCTACTGCCGGAGGCTTACAAAGTAACGGTTAAGAGCCGTCTTCCCATTAGTTAGAGGATTCGCTCCGGATCGGCATGGTCCGGCTTCGCCAATCGAGGAGGTTGCGAGTGAGACAGTTGCCCGCGTTGTGTTTCCACGGGGACCCCTTCCGCGTATGCCCCCATCCCTTCGGTCTGCTACGACGAGCGAAGTCCGGCGGTGATGGAGGCAATCGGATCGAAGGGTTTCTACACCTACGAGATCGCCGACGGGATCCATTACATAACCGAGGGCTGGTACTTCATGTTGGTGGCGGAACACGATGACGGGTTGATCGTGGTCGATGCACCGCCGACGATCGGCTCTGACTTCCTCGGCAACAACATCCCAAAGGCCTTGGCCGAGATTTCGGACAAGCCGGTGACCCATGCCATCTACAGCCATCATCATCGGGACCACATCGGCTCTGCCAACCTGTTCCCCGATGAGGTGACGATCGTCGCCCAAAAGGAGTGCGCCTATTACGTCGAAACCGCCGACGACCCACAACGGCCAACACCGACAGTCACCTTCGACGACACCTACACCCTCGAGGTTGGAGGACAGAGCCTCCGGCTCGACTACCACGGTGACATCCACTGTCCGGGCAACATCTTCATCTACGCCCCGGCGCTGAAGATCCTGATGAATGTCGACGTCATCTTCCCCGGTTGGGTCCCGTTCTCCAGTCTGGCGATGGCCTCACATCTCAGAGGATTCCTCCGGGGCCACGAGGTGGCCCTCGGCTACGACTTCGACACCTTCGTCCCCGGTCATCTCACCCGGTTGGGAACCAGAGCCGACGTCGAGACCCAACAGGAGTACTTCAACGATCTGGTCGACACCGCGATGAAATACCTCGACGACACCTCATCGGCACGACCCAGCCACGACGCCGAGCCCAACTTCATGTCGGCGGCCGATTTGGCGGGAGGTTTCGAGAACGCCTGGCTCGTCTTCGACACCTACCTCAACGGAGTCACCGAGAAGGTCACCGACGAGGTGCTTCCCCGATGGGTCGGGCGTCTCGCCGCGGCGGACGTGTTCACCAGATCACACGCATGGGAGGTCGTGGAGCGTCTTCGCATCGACGCCTGAACGTCGGTGCCGCCACGCACGTCAGGCGTTGGCAGGCGTCGGGGCCTCGGCACCGACGACACATTCGGGGATGTAGAGCCAGAAGCATGCTCCACCAAGCGCTTCTGACCGTCGGTAGCCGGCACTGCCTCCGTGGGCCTCGGCAACGGCTCGGACGATGGCCAGGCCTATGCCCATGCCGGGAGTCACCGCATTCAAACGGTGCGCCCCCCGTTCGAAACGCTGCCACACCGCGGCCTCGTGGCGGGTGGGCACACCCTTGCCATTGTCGTGAACCTCGAATACCAGGTCTCTACCGTTGACACGACCGGAGAGGAGGGCCCGGTCGGCGCCATAGCGGACGGCGTTGGTGAGCAGATTGGCCAAGGCCTGACGGACCCGGTCGGCGTCCACCGTGATCCGGACACCTTCGTCGGAGTCCACCTCGATGCGGGTTTCCGCCGGGTCCACCCCGCGTAGGGCGTCGGTGATGAGCGATTCCATCGCCAGTTCTGAGATCTGGAGGGGAAGACCCTGATGGTTACCCCGAGCCAGGACGACCAGGTCGGTGACCAAACGGGCCATGTGCCTGGCCTGGCCGGCCGCCTCGGCCACCATCTCCTGGCGTACCTCGGCGGGGAACTCGTCGGAGCTCTCGTCGAGGAGATCGAGATACCCGACCATGGCGGTCAGCGGTGTCCGCAATTCGTGACTCACCGAGGCAATCAGCTCGGAGCGTTGATTTTCGACCCGGATCCGGTGGTGGTGGATGATCCAGATCTGTCTCAGGAAGACCACGGCTCCGATGACCAGCAGGGCGTCGAGGAGCAATACTCCGTCGCCACGCTGACCGGTGGAGTGGTAGCGCACCACGTGAGTACCCAGCAGTACCCCCGCCAGCAGGTAAGGCCAGACCAGGGCGAAGACCGGAGCGTCCCGGTCGGGGAACTCCCTCTTCTTCGGGGCTCGGTCGATAAGGGCTGCAGCCGTCAGATAGCCAGCGGTGGCGAGGAGGAACAACCCGAACAGCGGCTCGGCCTCGACAAAAGATTGGCCGAGGCCACGTTGGAGGTAGGTGAGGTCGGCTGCCACCTGGATGGAGAGCCCGACGGCCAGGAAGACCAGTCTCGGATCCCAGCGGAAGTGGCTCCGCCGAATCACCAGGATCATCAGACCGATGATCGCGGCGACGTCCAGCAGCGGATAGATGCCGGCCACCACCCGTTCCCAGGCCGGAGCTCGGCTCAGGGATTCGACCAACTCGTTGTAGAAGACCGTCCACACCAGTACCGCCAGGGCGATTGCACCCACCAGAGAGTCCAGGATGGTGAGAATCCAATCCCGACCTTCGGTGTCACTTCGGGCCAGCCGGTAGAGCGTGACCAGAAACATGGTGTAGCCGCCGAGGAAAAAGAGGTCGATTGGCCCGAAAGCCGGTACCACGAACCCCAGCTCGGTGAGGACGCCGGTGAGGAGGACACCGGTGGCCACCAGGAAAAGCCCGATGGCGAGGAACCGCCAAGCAACTCGCTCGCGACGGTGGAGTCGACGGGAGCGCCGGATGATCAGCACTCCGGCGGTGAGGCTCCCCGAAGCGATACCCAGCACGCCGAGCACCTCGCCGGTCTCGGGCCGGGCGAATGCGACCATCGCCCCGGCTACGAGGGCAACGATCAGGGGCCCGGCCACCGCCCAGCGGCGCAGAGGGTGGGAATCGAGACCAGCGGCGACCATCGCTTAGCTTCGGCACAATCGGCGCCGACGTTGAGTCCCGGAGTCAGAATTCCGTGAGTTCCGGACGCCCACGAGCGGGCACCCTTCGTGACCCCAGGGTTGTAGAGCCCGCTGAGCGACGCGTGGATCCCAGGGTTGGGCGGCGGGCTACAGGCCTTGGGTGTCGGGCTGCCCACGCCCCCGGTATTCGGCGGATACCAGCTCGGTCAGCTCCAGGACCGAGGTTTCGCCAACAGGTTTCTCATAGGTGATTCGACCGTGCTGGAGGAGGGCCACCCGATCGCAGACCTCAACGACCTGGGCGAAGTTGTGGGCGATGAGGATCATCGATACGTCGCCGCGCTGCTTCAACTCGAGGATGAGGTCGATGATGATGGTGCTTTCTTTCGATCCCATCGCGGCCAAAGGCTCGTCGAGCAGGATCACCTTGGCGTCGGAGTACACCGCCCGGGCAATGGCCACCGCTTGACGCTGGCCGCCGGAGAGGAACCCCACGTCGGTTTCCACCGACGGTATCCGCACGCCCATGTCGGCGAGATGAGCCCGCGACTCGGCGCGCATCCGCCGTTTGTTGAGGAAGGGAATGGGGCGGTGAACCGCCTCCTTGTTCAAGTTCATGTTGAGATACACCGGGAGCTGGTCGATCAGGGCGAGATCCTGGTAGACGGTCTCGATGCCCAATTCGCGGGCGTGGGACACCGATCGCAGCTTGACCTCTTCGCCGTCGACGAAAAGGGCACCTTCATCGGGTTGCTGGAACCCGGTGAGGATCTTGATAAGGGTCGACTTGCCGGCGCCGTTGTCGCCGATCAGGCCGAGGATCTCACCCCGCTTGAGACGGAGGGTGGTGTCGCGCAGGGCAACGATCGGCCCGTAACGTTTGGCTACGCCTTCGGCCCTGACGACGTAGTCGTCGGGAGATGGACTCAGGTTCATAATCGGACACTTTGGGTTCGGACCCTCGCCTTGGTGGCGAGGGAGTTGAGGACCATGGCGACGATGATCGCTACTCCTAGCACCATGGTGAAGGTGAAGGAGCTGACCCCGGCGAGGACAAACCCGTCACGGAGGATGGCCAACACCAGGGCTCCGAGGAAGGCGCCGATGATGGTCCCGGAACCGCCGGTCAACAGGGTTCCGCCGATCACTGCTGCCGATACCGCCTCGAAGACCTTCGTCCCGGCCACGCCGGCGCCGGGATCGAATGACCCGACCCGGATTCCCTCGATAACACCGGCGAATCCGGCGAGCATGGCGGCCAACACGAAGTTGCGCATCCGGATTCGGGTGGAGGGCACACCGGCTTCTTTGGCGCCGATCGGGTTGCCCCCGATGGCCACGGTGTAGACACCCCACCGGGTCTTGGTTAGGACCAGATGCATCACCGCGACGATGAGGATCACCCACATCAGCCCGGAGAAGGCGGCGCCGCCGAAGATGTCGGCCGCCAGAGTTCCTGACGGAGCCCGGACCGGGAAGGCGTTCGAGATGTTGAGGGTGAACCCGTGAATGATGAAACCCATCGCCAGGGTGACGATGAACGAGGGGATGCCGGCTCCGATGGTGATCAGACCGTTGATGACTCCAACCAGCCCGGCGCCCAACACCCCAACCAGGATCGCCAGGGGGAGGGGGAGGCCGGCCACCATGGAGAAGTGGACCAGGAACGGGGTCATGAAGTAGACGTTCCCCATCGAGAGGTCGATCTCTCGACAGATGAGGAGCATCGACTGGCCAACGGCGAGGATGGCGGCGGATATCAGGTATTGGGAGATGATCCTGATGTTGGAGGTGGTGAGGAAGACATCGTTGGTCAGGGCAAAGGAGGCGGCCAGGAGGATGGCGGCGATTCCGATGGTCGACTCGGGTTTGCCGAGGAGAAACTGACCGACCCGGGCCGAGACCGAGCGAGGCACCGGCAGGTGGTTGGTGTCACCCCCGGTGTCTCGCTCCTTGATTTCGGTCAATTGTCCCGCCTACTCGGATGTGGGTGGGGTCGACGTCTAGCCGACAG
>CAYZKF010000128.1:0-5317 GCA_964479135.1 uncultured Acidimicrobiaceae bacterium | reverse complement strand
GTCGAGGTCAACGACGACCCCTTCTCGGTTTTCTGTGCGGCGGTGGCCCGCTCGACGACTCAGGTCCTCACCGACGGCCCCCGGCTCGCCGCCTGTCATGCGCCCAGTTGCGGCATGTTCTTCGTCCCGGGCCCGAGACGCCAGACCTGGTGCTCACCCGGGTGCGGGAATCGGGCGCGGGTTGCCCGTCATGCCGCCCGCACCGGTCCTAGATTGGATAGGGAATGACGACAACCCAAGACCCGGCGATGGAAGGGGTGAGGGACGCCCCCATCGCCTAAGAAGCGGTTGCCCGCAGCATCCAGGCGGTCTTCTCGTGGACCTGGATTCGCTGCGTGACCAGATCCTCGGTGGCAACGTCTCCCCCCGCTTCTGCGGCTTCGAGCAGGTCCCGGGCGGTTCTGATCACCGATTCGTGACCCTCGGCGAGCTGTCGGACCATCTCAAGGGCTTCAGTCGTCCCCTTGTCGTCGGGTATCGAGGTGAGCCCGGCCATCATGGTGAAGCTGCCCGGCGCCGGGTATCCCAAGGCACGGATCCGTTCCGCGACCTCGTCCACCGCGTCGCGCAGTTCGACGTACTGCTCTTCGAACATCAAATGGAGCGAGCGGAACATCGAGCCGGTGACGTTCCAGTGATAACCCTGGGTCTTGGTGTACAGCATGTAGGTGTCGGCCAGCAGGCGAGCCAGACCTTCAGCGATCTCCTTACGCGCCGACTCGGCGATTCCAGTGTTGACCTCCATTGGCGTCCTCCTTCTTTGAGTGTGCGGGTCGACTACCGGTGACGTCCCAATCCGGGAACCGGTCATGAGACACCCCGGGCGATCTCGTCGACCGCTTCAGATGTCCCACTGACCCAGGATCCAAGAACCGGGCGAGAGAGGACAGGGTCTTCTGTCCTTTATCGACGGCGGGTATCCACTGCAGTAGTGGAATGCATCGATAGGGTTTAGCCCCTGCCCTACCCCACCCGGGGTGGGGGATCATCTCCATCCCCCGCCGCGGTCAACCGACTTGTCGAGGTCACTCTTTCCGGGCTGAGGGCCTGCTGAAACCACATCCTTGTCGGTCCCCTGCACCCGGTCTCAGGTCAATGGCTGTGGCCAACCGGGGCGGTGTGGAGATGGCGTGCCCCACTCCGGGCCTGCAGACTCAGCCCTCCGGCGATGGTCTGGCACCGGTTGGGCTCGCGGCAGTCCGAGGGGTCGAGGTCCCGTGCCCGATCAGTGAGGGCGGCCAACTTCTTGCGTGTCTCCCTCAAGGTGCGAATGTGCTGGTCGAGCGCGGTGAGGTGCCGCTCGAGGAGATCGATGACATGGAGACAGGTCTCCTCACCCTGGCTGCGAAGTTCGAGGATGGAAGAAATCTCGGTGAGGGTGAGGCCTGTCGCCTGAGCGTCACGGACGAACGAGAGGCGGTCGACGGCCTCCTCGGAGTAGTCGCGGTAGTCGTTCGCCGTCCTTTCCGGGGCGGGCAGCACCCCGATCTCTTCGTAGTAGCGAATGGTCTTGGTGGATACCCCGGTTTGTCGGGCCAGCTCTCCGATTCTCATGGTCTGATTCTACCCCCTTGACCTTCCAGTCGACTGGAGGGGTTACCGTGGTGATATGAAGGTTACGAATTCAGAGTTGATGGGCGCCGAACTGCCTGATCCGGTATGCGGCATGACCGTGGGTGGCAATGCCCTCCAGGCGGAGGGATACCCCGAGTTCGGGTTCTGTTCGGAGCATTGCCGGACCAGCTTCCTCGCCGACCCCGAGCGATACACCCAAGGCGCCCCGGCGAGCCATGAGGTCGACTTGGGAATGCCAACCAGAAAGATCGAGCCCACTGTGAGCGTGATGACTCGGGCGGCGCCGGTGGGGACGGTTCATCTCTCCGTGGAAGGGATGACCTGCGCCTCTTGTGTGTCGACCGTCGAGTCGGCCCTGGGCTCGGTGCCCGGGGTGATCGAAGCCCGGGTCAACTTCGCCGCCAACACCGCCACCGTGGACACCGCCATGGACGTCCCGGCAACAGTGTTGACCGCGGCGGTGGCGGCGTCCGGGTACCAGGCCTCCGAGATCGAAGAAGACATCGACACCAGCGACGCCGAGCAGGTTCAGGCGGAGCGCCGCTACCGGCTGTTGATGCGCAAGTTCTGGTTTGCCGCGCTGGTATCGCTGCCGGTGATCTACTTCTCCTACCCCGAGATCTTCCCCGGGGTGCCGGAGAAGGGCTCGACCGCGCTGTGGTGGATCTGGCTGGCCATGGGAGTTCTCACCCTCCCGGTGCTGGCCTGGTCGGGGTCGCAGTTCTTCACCGGCGCAGCGGCCGCCTTCCGCCACCGGTCGGCCAACATGCACACCCTGATCGCCACCGGGATCACTGCGGCCTGGGTCTACTCCACAGCCGCGGTGGTGGCTCCCGGGTTCTTCCCCGATGAGATGCTCCGTGACGTCTTCTACGACGTGACCTCGGTGGTCACCGCCCTGGTGGTGTTGGGTATGGCACTCGAGCTGAAAGCCCGAGCTCGCACCTCCGAGGCGATGAAGAAGCTGATCGGTCTCCAAGCCAAGACGGCGCGGGTGATCCGGGACGGGACCGATGTCGACGTCCCGGTGAATCAGGTGGTGAAAGGTGACATCATCTTGGTCCGCCCCGGTGAGAAGATCCCGGTGGACGGGCAGGTAGTCTCGGGCTCATCGGCTGTCGACGAGTCGATGGTCACCGGCGAGCCGATCCCGGTTGAGAAGACCGAAGGCGCCACCGTGATCGGAGCCACCATCAACCGCACCGGAAGTTTCCGGTTCGAGGCCACCCGGGTGGGCAAAGAGACCATGCTCGCCCAGATCATCCGGATGGTGCGCGACGCCCAAGGGTCCAAGGCCCCGATCCAGCGGACCGTCGACAAGGTCTCGGGATACTTCGTCCCGGCAGTGCTGATCGTCGCCGTGGCCACCTTCATGACCTGGTACACCTTCGGCCCCTCCCCGGCCTTGATCTACGCGGTGATCACCTTGGTCACCGTCCTGGTGATCGCCTGCCCCTGTGCCCTCGGGCTGGCCACCCCGACCTCCCTTATGGTGGGGATCGGCAAAGGCGCCGAGAACGGGATCCTGATCCGCTCCGGAGACGCCTTGGAGACAGCCCACCGCATCGACACGGTGGTGGTGGACAAGACCGGCACCATCACCCGTGGCGAGCCCTCCCTCACCGACGTCATCTCGTTTGGCGGCCACACCGATGACGAGGTCCTCCGGCTCGCCGCCTCCGCAGAGAAAGGGTCCGAGCACCCACTCGGGGAAGCGATCGTCAGGGCGGCCTTTGAGAGGGAGCTCGCCTTGGGCGAACCCGACCAGTTCGCGGCGATACCGGGACACGGCATCGAGGCCCGAGTCGACGACCGTCATGTGATTCTGGGGACTTTGAAGCTGATGGCCGATCGTGGTGTCGCCGCCGGACCCGCCGAGGAACATCTGGTTGAACTCTCCGAGCAAGGGAAGACGGCGATGGTCGTCGCCGTCGACGGCGAGCTGGCCGGGGTGGTCGCCGTGGCCGACACCCTCAAGGACGACTCGATCGAGGCAATCGCCCGTCTCCATCGTCTCGGGCTGGAAGTGGTGATGCTCACTGGTGACAACCACCGCACCGCCACCGCAATCGCACGAAGCGTGGGGATCGACCGGGTGCTCGCCGAGGTGCTTCCCGACGAGAAGGCCACTCAGGTCAAGCTCCTCCAGGCGGAGGGCAAGACGGTGGCCATGGTGGGCGACGGGATCAACGACGCCCCCGCCCTCGCCCAGGCCGACGTCGGTCTGGCCATGGGGACCGGCACCGACGTGGCCATGGAGTCCGGAGACGTCACATTGATCAAAGGCTCGCTCACCGGGGTGGCCACATCAATCGAACTGTCCAAGGCGACCATGCGCAACATCCACCAGAACCTGGTGGGCGCCTTCGCCTACAACACCCTCGGTATCCCCATCGCAGCCGGAGTCCTCTATCCCGCCTTCGGGATCCTGTTATCCCCGCTCATCGCCGGAGCGGCCATGGCCTTCTCCTCGGTGACCGTGGTCACCAACGCCAACCGGCTCCGCCGCTTCAAACCCACCCACGGTGAGGAGGTGACCTGATGGACATCGTCTTGGTCAATGCTGCGGGTCTGGCCCTGATCGGGTTGATCGTCTGGTACTTCTGGTTGTCCAAGCCTGATGGCATCGTTGCCGGTGTCACCAGCGATGGGGCTCAGGAGGCGTTCATCGTGGTCAAGGGCGGCTACAGCCCGCACACCATCAGGGTGAGCACCGGGACACCGGTGCGTCTCATCTTCAACCGCCAAGAGGATGACCCCTGCTCGGAGCGAGTGGTCCTCGACGCCTTCGGCGTCTCCGCCGACCTGCCCCAGGGCAACAACGTTCCGGTGGTGTTCACCCCGGTAGAGCCTGGTGAATATGAGTTCGCCTGTCAGATGGGAATGCTCCGAGGCAAAGTTGTGGTGTCGTGACCACACACCGGCCCCGCCCAACCGAGTCGACCCGGTGAGGCGGGTCGACCCCCGACGTCAGATGGATATGACAACCTTGCCCCGGGCCTGACCCTGCTCCACATGGGATAGGGCGTCGACGACTTCACTGAGCTCGTAGGTGCTGTCGATCAGCGGGTCGAGCGCTCCGGCCTCGACGAGACGTCCCAGGGAGTCGAGGTCCTCTCGCCGATTGGGTACCCACATGAAGATCCCCATCCGCTTGGTTCCCGTCATCGAGATCAACCCTCCCACCAGCATGGCCTGAAAGAACCCGGACAGCGAGCGTGCCACCAGGACATACCTCCCGCCGGGGGCCAGCGAGCGTCGGTAGCGGAGAACCGAATGCCGTGCGGCGATGTCGAGGATCAAGTCGTAGCGCTTCGCGTTCCTGGTGAAGTCCTCTCTGGTGTAGTCGATGACGTGGTCTGCTCCGACCGCCCGCATGACGTCTAGCTTCGCGGTGTGGTCCACTCCGGTCACCACGGCCCCGAAGGACTTGGCGATCTGCACCGCGAACGGGCCCACACAGCCGCCTGCACCATTGATCAGGACCTCCGCCCCCGGCCGGATCGGTCCCTTGCCGAGTAGGCCCTGCAGGGCCAGGAGCCCGGAGTGGGGAATGGTGGCTGCCACCTCGAATCTCATGCCTGCGGGAATCGGCGCGAAGGCCCTTTCGGAGGCGCAGACGTACTCGGCGAATGTACCGTGGCCGAACCCGAACATGTCGGCCCAGACGGCGTCACCAGGCCTCAGCCGGGTAACCCCGGGGCCGACCGTCTCGACTTCGCCGGCAAGATCGAGGCCGACG
>CAYZKF010000127.1:0-5338 GCA_964479135.1 uncultured Acidimicrobiaceae bacterium | reverse complement strand
CGCCGCCGACCGGGAATCTTCAGTCGATGCGGTATCTCCACACCGCGAGCATCGAAGCCAAGACGAGGATTCCAACGAGCACGTATGTAGGGCCGGCATCCCAGCCGAGACCGAGCCACTGGCTGCGGAGAAGGCGGGCGCCAAATGTCATCGGGAGGTACTCGCCGATGCTGGCCATGGCGTCGGGCAGAACTTCGATCGGTGGCCCCGCACCACCCAACATCATGAAGAGAAAGAAGAGCAGCACCCCAAGACCCTGGGCAGCGCGGGCGGTTGGGAGGACCGCCCCCAACAGGGCTCCTAACGCGGCGAATGCCAACGCCACCAGGAGAAACGACAAAACTACTCCCATCCAGTCGACCGGAAGAGAGGCGTCGTAACCGAGCACAGAAGCGACTACCAGCAATCCGGCGCCCGCCGCCCCCACGACAATGGCCACGGTGACGTGGGCCCCCACAAGCATGGCCGGCGAGATGGCCGAGGCTCGGAATCTGCGGAGCACTCCCAGCTCGCGGTAGCCGGCGAGGTGCACCGGCACGGTCAGAACGCCCACTGTCGCCACCACCAGGGCGACATAAGAGGGGGTGTAGAACTCGACAGCCCCCAAGCCTCCCCAGACACCAGGGTCCGGAGTTTCCCCCCCGAACACGCCGTTGAGCACGTAGAGGACGGCCACCGGGAGCACCAACACGAACAGCACCGTCAGCGGGTCGCGAACCAGGAGCTTGAGCTCGACCCAGGTCAACTCGGCGAGGGCTCTCAACTCGCCCCCATCTCATCTCCGGGGGCTCTCCCGGTCACCGAGAGGTAGACGTCCTCCAAGGTGGGGGTCTCGGCGCGAAGGTCGAGCGGCTCGATCCCCTTCTCAACGAGCGCATGAGCTACCCGAGCCAGGAGGGGACCCGACCCGTCGACAGTCACGCCTCCCGAGCGGTCGGTTGTCAACGACTCGACTCCGTCGACACGAGTGAGAAACTTCACATCCGATCCGGTGGTGAACTTGACGCTGCTGGATTCTCCCAACGAAGACACCAGATCAGGTACGGTTCCCTCCGCAACCACAACCCCTTCTGAGAGCACGGCCAACCTGTCGCAGAGCCTCTCCGCCTCGTCCATGAAATGGGTGACCAGGATGACGGTGGTGCCACGTTCCCTGACCGCCTCGATCAGGTTCCATGCCAACCGACGAGCCAGTGGATCGAGGCCGGTCGTCATCTCGTCGAGGACGACCAGTCGGGGATTGGCTACCAGGGCAAGAGCCACGAACAAGCGCTGCTTCTGACCACCGGAGAGGTCGCCGAAGGCCGTGCGCCGTTGCGATCCCAGGCCCCACTCCTCGATGAGGACCTCCCACGGTTGGGCGTCGGGGCTCACTGCGGAGAACAGCCGGAGTGCCTCCCAGACGCGGAGGCGATCGGGGAGCGCCGAATCCTGGAGCTGGCTCCCCACCATGTGTCGCACCCTTGTGGTCTCGGTTCGTGGGTCGTGCCCGAACACGGCGAGCTCTCCGCCATCTGGTTTTCGCAGTCCTTGCAGGCACTCGACAGTGGTGGTCTTCCCCGAGCCATTGGGTCCGAGGAGTCCAAAGATCTCACCCTCCGCAACTTCGAAGGAGACGTCGGCAACGGCAACCTTGTCGCCGTATCTCTTGGCCAGACCACGAACCATGACCGCGGGCGCCATCACCTCCATGGTTTCACCAACACACCTCCGAGCCAGAGCCTTTCGTCCTGTGCTCCACACTCGCCCCGGACAGGTGTCCCCCAGCTCACCGGGGGAGCGGCCCGACGAGTTCCGGGAGAGGGGGACCCGCGGAGGGCGCGAGACTGATCCCCCTCCCCCACGCTCCGCCGCCACCGAGTCGGTAAGCGCCCGGTCGTCCCCAGTCTCTCCGAGCCGTCACCACCTGAGCGACACCAGGTTCCAGAGCCAACCTTTCAACAGTTGCAGGAGATGAAGGCCGACCTGGGGCGACAAGCTGTGAGGAACCACGACCGTCGTCGAGTCGATCACTACCTGACCTCCCCCGGCGAGGAACGCCTCGATGGTGTAGGTCCGACCCTGGTTGCTGAACCGCTCGGCTCGAAGGTCGAGAGTGTCGGGCCCGGTTATCACGATGTCGTTGGGCAGGTCACCGGCACCCAACCCCGAGTCGGCCTCCGATGAGTTGGCCTCGATTATCTCCACGGTCAGCTCACCCACCCCGGGATCGGTCGCCGACAATACGATGCTCCGGTACTTGTGGTTTGGTGGCCACAACCGGTCGGGAGAGGCGACGAAGTCGGTGGCGAGACCGTCGAGGGCGAGACCAACCACCACGGGGTCGTGGTCGGAGGTGCGGAACTCGTCGGGAGCGAAAAGGCTCTCGATCTGTCCCTGGCTCTTGAAGTTGGTGTTGTAGTCCAACACGCTGGGCTCGTCGGCGTTGATGTGGTATTCGGCCGTCCCGGTCACTTGCGACGCCAGGCTGGGAGAGGCCAGGGCGTGATCCAGATACCCCCACTGCCCGTCGAATACGAAGGAATAGGCTTCCGGGCCTCCATAAGACGCCACCAGGTTGACATAGCCTGCCGCCTCGAACACCGAGATGGGCTGTTCCATCGCATAGGCGTTGAGGTCGCCGGTGATCAAGAAGTCGTCGTCGGCCACCCCGGTGGGATACCCGGCAAGCCAGTCGACCATGGCTTCGGCGGCTGCCACCCGAACGGGGTTGAAACACGCCTGGCCATCACTCTGATCGGTATCGGCACCGGTGGCACCGGTGCACCCTTTCGACTTGAAGTGATTCACCACCACGGTGAACACTTCGCCGGTGGTGTCCTCGACAAAGGTCTGGGCGAGGGCCGGACGGTTGCGGTCGTCGTCGAATCGGACGTCGACGCTCGAGTCGAGGACGGCGTAGTCGCCGAGGGCGGTCACCGTCGCCGGTTTGTAGATCAACCCGACCTTGATGACATCGGTTCCGATGGTGCCGGTTTCGACATAGTCGTACACCTCGTTGCCGAGCAGGTCGTTGAGGCCTTCGACGATGTCAGCCAGGGGCTCGACCCCGGTGGTGTTCTCCAGTTCGACCAATCCGACCACGTCGGAGTCGATCTTGGTCAGAGCCGCCAAGAGCTTTATTCGCTGACGCTCGAACTCGAGTGGATTCTCGGCACCGCGACATCCCTGCTCGAACCCCACTGGCCCACATTGGTTACCCGACTGGGCAAGGGTGAGGAAGTAGTTGAGAACGTTGAAGCTGGCCACTTCCAAGGTGCCCCCTACGTCGGGCGCCTCGGTCGGCCTCGCATTGACCGGGTCGAACACCGGGATCCCGGTTGCTATCGGCGTCCCGTCTTCGCTGTGATCGCCCACCACCCGAAGCCGGTAGGCGTTGGGTGAGGCGGCATTCCCCGCCCACCCGTATGTCATCACACCGGTAGCGTCGGTCACGGTGTCCCCGCCCCGGAGGGTGTTGGCTGCGCTCAGCGGATCGCCGTTGCGACCGAAGAGGATGGGGTCGGGGTTCTGGTTGTTGAGGTGGTCGTCGATCTTGAGGCGATTGAGGTTGTTCTCCGCCTGAAGGGCGGCAGCGGGCCCGCCGGGAATGACCACATTGGTGGGCTGGGCGAGCCGGTCGCCCGATGAGACCACGATCTCACCGAACCTCCCCAGCTGGAAGAACTCGGTGACGTAGAGGGTCTGGGGGAAGGTGACCAGCATCCCCTCGTAACGCTCCAGGTAGTCGGCCGAAGCGAAGGGAAGCTTGACCTCGGTCGGGGTGACGCTGTGCCCAGAGCCGAGGATCTGAATCTCGTCGGGGAAGTTGAGCTGAGTCTGATCCTGGAACTCGGCAGCGATCCCGGTCACCTTGACCAGGTCGCCGAGGGCGACGTCGCGACTGTTGCCGTTGAAGACGAAGATTCCCTCAGAGGTCAGGAGGGAGTCGTCGTGATCGTCGTCGGCGGATTGCAGGTAGAAGCCGCGAAGGGAGGGGCTGGGCCCCTGGTAGTCACCGACGACAACACCCTGGATGACCACCAGCTCCCCGGCGCAGGGCGTGGTCAGCCCGGGGCCCTGGACCTGGGAGATCGGGGAGACCTCCGGTGGCGCCGGGCAGACACGCGGCGGTTCACCGGGGTCGTCGCAATCGTTGAGCGGGCTGGCGGTGTTCCGTGCCGTCGGTGACCCTGTCTCGAAGTCGGCGGCGTTGTCGTCGGTGTCGACACACCCATCCCCGAGACGAAGGGCCGCGGTGGTGTTGTTCAAGGTCGGGGTCGGACCCGAACCCTCGAAACAGCTAGCCGCTGACCCATACCCGACGAAGTCGACGATGTCTCCGGAGACCGGGCAGGCCCCCGCCAGCCCGGTGGTCGACGAGACCAGGGCGACCTTGCCCGCCCCGGCGGCCATCGGGATGGTCCCGGTGGTGTCAGGTGTGGGCAACGCGGTGGTCCCTCCCGCCCCTTGGGCCTGCTGCACCAGGTGATATTGCCCGGGTAGCAACATTCCCGACAGAGAGGTCACCTGCCAGGTCGAGCCGGTCGACGAGGCGTACTGGACCGACCACCCTGAAAGGTCGACCGGCTCAGAGCCGCGATTGAACAACTCGATGAAGTCATGGGTGAGCGTCGCACCGGAATTGCCACCACCCCCGTAGAGCTGGGCCACCACCACCAGCGGCGCCGGAGGCTCGAAGTCGCAGCCGTTGAGCGAGCTGGCGGTGTTCCGGGGGGTGGGTGCCCCGACTGTGAAGTCGGCGGCGTTGTCGTCGGCATCGACACACCCTCCCCCGAGCCGGAGGGCCGCGGTGGTGTTGTTCAGGGTCGGGGTCGGACCCGAGCCCTCGAAACAGCTGGCCGTTGAGCCAAACCCGACCAAGTCGACCGTGTCACCAAGGGGGCAGGTGCCAGCCAGAGCAGTGGCTGACGAGACCAGTGCCACCTTGCCGTTGGTCGCCGCCATGTTGGTAGACCCGACGGCATCGGGAGGGGGAAGCGCTGTCGTCCCCCCCGCCCCTTGCGCCTGTTGCACCAGGTAGTACTGGCCGGGCTGCAACGTTCCCGACAAAGACGTCACCGCCCAACTGGAGCCGGCCGCCGAGGCGTACTGGACCGACCAGCCGGAGATGTCGACCGGTTCCGACCCACGGTTGAACAACTCGATGAAGTCATGGGTGTAGGTCGCTCCGGAATTGCCACCCCCTCCATACACCTGGCTTATCACCACCGACCCTCCGGTGGTCTGCGCCGACACCGGTGTCGACACGAACGGGACGGCTCCCAGAATCACCACAAACGCGGTGAGAGCTGCCAGACGTGGGCTTCGCATGTCCGCTCCTTGATCAGTTGCTCGA
>CAYZKF010000126.1:0-5398 GCA_964479135.1 uncultured Acidimicrobiaceae bacterium | reverse complement strand
CGACCTTCGGGTTATGAGCCCGACGAGCTACCAGACTGCTCCACCCCGCGTCGATGGAATGGTCAATTCTAAGGCCACCCGGGGGGTTGTGCCAACCAGGTGGCTAAGGGCCGGCGAGGTCGGTCCAAACGAACAGCGCCACTGCGTTGACCTGGTCGGGCGTCATCCGGGTCTCGAATCCGGGCATTCGCCCGGGCACTCCGTTCGAGACGAACCTGGCGACGTCTTCGACCGTCTCGAAACCCTCCAGTTCCCCGGCAAGGGCGGGACCAATCCCTCCTTGCCCCTGGGCACCGTGGCAGCTAGAGCAACGCGAGGCGAACAACTCCCCTCCCACCGACACATCCGGGGTATCGACTTCGGCCACCGTCGGGCTCACCGTCACCAGAAGAACGACCGTGACCGCTGTGGTCAACGCCACCAGCACCTGCAGCGCGTCGACGATCCGTTTCAACATCAGATGCCCGGGAAGCCGAAGTTGGTGAAGAACCACAGTGAGCTGGTCAGCCAGATCGCCACCAGCGCGGTGAACACCACTCCCCCGACCACCGGAAGGCTCCATGACGGCCCGCCGTGGGAGCGGACCAGGGTGACCTTGGCGGCGAACGCGCCGTAGAAGAGACACCCCATCAGCGAGTGGGCGAACCGGCGGAGCTCACTCATGTCGGGCTCGAAACCGATCGCCCAGAGACAATGGAATGCCACCGGCAGGCTGAGAGCGAACGCCAAAGTCCCGGAAAGGCGATGGGCATCACCGAACCACGACGGAAGCTGTCGGGGAAGGCTCGCCTTGCCCCACATCCGCAATGCCGAATAGAGCTGGAAAAAGGCAAACAGCAGGATCAGAGTTGTGGTCCACGCCTTGAAGCTGAGCGTGTTGGAGAAGAACAACGAGATGGTCTGCTGGCCGGCTGGGTCGTGAACCGAGCCGTAAACCCCGGCCGCAACCGCGACCGCACCACCGATCAACAATGCCTTCCAGAGGATCCCCTGTGTCGTCTCAACCGCCGCCGTCACGGCGGGATACTACGCAGGCCGCTGGGCAGGGAGTCGGCCGAAAACCAATCCCCGTCATTTGCGTCGGGTGACGTTCGGTCCCTGGAGGGCCGACAGCCGGCCTGGCCGCCGCGACCCGGTTGTCGCCCTGATGGCCCGCTGCTACGTCTGATCAACACCAGGACTAGCCAGATCCCCGAGCCCAGCCGAGGCAAATGAACAGCCCGATCGACTCGACTCGCCGCATCGTCTCCTGAGCCATCTCGCGGCACGCGTCAGGCGCCGCCGGCGCGTCTTCGTCATCGAGGAGTAGTCAGAGCCGGCCGATGTCGGAGGCCGGATCTCCCCGGGCCATGAAACTCCGGTCGATGATTCCGGCGAAGGTCGCTCCTGAACGTTCCCATGCCAGACATCGACCCGGACTGGTGGCACCAAGCCTCGCCGCCGCATCGATCCGGTTTCACCGGGCGCTCCGTTGGGTAACAAGATGTTCACCGGCGAAATGGAGTAACCGATGAGCGATGTGATACACACGGTCGACGTAGATGTCGACGTCGAGACCGCTTACAACCAGTGGACCCAGTTCGAGGAGTTCCCCCGGTTCATGGAGGGGGTGGAGAGTGTCGAGCAACTCGACGACCGCCGACTCAAATGGAATGTCGACATCGCCGGGATCGACCGGGAGTTCGAAACCGAGATCACCGAACAAACGCCGGACCAGAGGATCGCCTGGACCTCGACCTCCGGTGTCGAGCAGGGTGGTGTGGTCACCTTCCACCGTCTCAGCGACGAGATGACCCGGGTGACCCTGCAAATGGTCTTCGAGCCCGAAGGGGTCGTCGAACAGCTGGCAGACCTGACCGGGGCCGTCTCGATGCGTGTGAAGGGCGACCTCGAGCGTTTCAAGGAGTTCATCGAGGACCGTCAGGTCGAGACCGGAGCGTGGCGAGGTGAGATCGCCGTCGACGACCGGTACCCACCGGCCGACTTCGACAAGATGGAGACGGTGGCGGAAGACATCGCCAGCGACCTCGAAGACCCACCCCTGGACGATGATCTGGCGATAGCCGCCCACGCCATCGAGGACGGGGTCGAGGAGTATCGCCAACACGACGCCATCGACCGCTGACCAAACCCGGGGCATCCGTCCCGACCGGCGACAGCCCGAAATCACGAGGGCCCCAGGAGAGAGAACCTCCCTCTCCTGGGGCCCTTTCCTGGTGGTGGAGAACCCCGCGTTCGTTTGCTTCGGCTCAGGAGTCGAGAATCGTCGTGGTAGTCACTCCCGGGGGGAGGGTCCCTCCCGGATCGTCATCCACGACATCACATGCCCCGACGGCCATTGCCATCACCAGAACCAGAGCCGGCACCAAGGTGCGTTTTCTGATTTGCTTCATGTCGGTGTCTCCATTCGGCTAGAGAGTGCGCCCAATCCGGACACAACACCCCGTCATTACCCCGAATCCGACGCCTCCACACCTGGTTCAAGCCTTCTTCCCGAGATTGCCACCACCCAGAAACGGGTAGGTAACCCTCAATGCCCTCCCGACAACCCCTTCTTCGACCCCGTCTCGTCGGGTTCGCCGCCTGGACACTGATGGCGGTGGTGGCATGCACCCCGGAGACCTCGGCCCCTGGCGAGACCCGGGTGCCCGAGGAGACCGGGGCCGGGAGCACCACCACCGTTTCGACCAACGTCGAGTCGACGACGACACCAACCGCGGCGACCACCACTACCACCACGGCTCCCCTCCCCCCACCCGATTTCACCGGGCTGGAAGGCATCCACACCGTTCAAGGCTTCGCCAGCTTCGGGGCCTCCGGTCTGGGCGCCTGGGAACGGAACGTCCCCGGCATCCAGGACATCCGTGTCCCTTCCACCATCGATGGTGCCGAACAGGAGGTGTTGTGGCTCCCCCCATCGGGTGAAGGGGCTCAGCCTCTCCTCGTCGGCTTGCACAGCTGGAGCAGCGCCTACCGGCAACACATCAACATCCCCTATGCGATGTTCGCCCAGACCAACGGTTGGGGGTTCATCCAGCCCAACTTTCGTGGGGTAAACAACCGGCCCGAGGCTCTGGGCTCCGACCTCGCCGTCCAGGACGTGATCGACGCCATCGACCACGCCATAGCCCAGGGAGGCATCGACGGGGAACGGGTCTATGTGGTCGGCCTCTCAGGCGGCGGTTTGATGGCCCTGCTACTCGCCGGTCGTCATCCCGACCGCATCGCCGCAGCGGCAGCCTGGGTGGCGAACTACGACCTTGTCGAGTTCTACGAACACTCGCGAAGGGCCGGCCGCTCCTACTACCAACACATCTCCACGGCGTGTGGGGGCAATCCCACCACCAACGACGCCGCCCGTGAGGAATGTATCCGCAGGAGCCCGGTCGGGCATCTCGATGGCGCCCGCGATGGAGGGGTCCCGGTGTACCTCGGACACGGGATCTCCGACACCCTGGCGCCTCCTTTGCAGAGTGCGTTGGCGTTCAACCACCTGGCGGAGGAGCAGGACCATCTCCCCGATGACCTGTTGGAGGCGATATCCCGCTACCGACTCCCCGAATCCCACGTGGGCCTGATAGAGACCGAGACCTACTTCGACGCCGGCGATCCCGAAGTCGTCTACGCCGTCCAGTCCGGCCCAGTCATCCTGGTGCTTATCGAAGGTGGGCACAACATGGTCTACCGCCCCGCCCTCCACTGGTTCGCCACCGCCCCCTGACCGCCTCGGGTACCAAGGGATCGGTCAGCCGTTGGTCGCCACGTGGATGTGGTCTTGGTGGACCCGATCGGTGAAGGAGCGTGAGTTCGCCTGACCGTCGAGGTCCCAGGGGCTGCCGATCTGGCGAACGTCGGGATGGTCATACAGCCACTCGACCAGGCTCCTGGTCAACGAGTCCTCGTGTCGGTCGTCGATCACCTCTTTGTCACCCACCAGATGGATATCCACCGCCATGCCCGTTGTGTGTTGGCTCTGGCGGTCGGTGCCGAACACGTGATAGGGATGGCCGCTGGAGAGGACCACCACCCCGTATGAGGTCTGCTCGGCGATGTCCAGCATCAACCGGAGCAGCTTCGACGAGATCTGACCCCGGTAAATGTCCCATCTCGCCGAGTCGGGCAGGTCGATCCGGGGGTCGGCCAACACCTGGACGGCTTCCGGGGTGAGCAGTTCGGGACGGTCGACCTCATCGCCACCCGCCGAAGCCAGGTCGACGAATTCCCACCCGTCGTCCCCGGCGACGAGACGGATGTCCAGAGTCCTGGTCACCACCCTCTCCGGCTCCGACCCGCGGACCAGCGTCTGGCGGGTCACCACCATCACCGAGGCCTTTCCGTCCCTCAAACCACCCATCTGCGGATAGACCACACTGCCCCTCGACCAGTGTCCGGGATGGAACAGCGGGGCGGCCACGGCGAGAAGGGAGCCGACGCCATCGTCTCCCGCCACCGATCCAAGCACTTCCTCGTAGCTCATCGAGGGGTCATAGGTGGTGAGAGCTTGGGCAATATCGACCGCCAACTGTTTGGCCGTGGGCTCGGCTTCGTGGTCGGCGACCAGGTAGCGGGCGCCATTGAGCTCGGGGTCGAAAATGTGGTTCTCGGTGGTGGTGGTCACCGTGGGAGCACTGGTCGAAGACTCGGTCGGACGGCCCCCAGGGTTGGGGTTTGTCTCGTCGAGTCCCTGGCTCGTCCGCGACCCGGTCGACCCGGAGGCCTCGCCTTCGCCGCCGAGCGCCCGCACCACGGGTATCGAAGTCAGCGCGACGAGAAATAGCCCGAGAAAGAACCTGCTCGGACGTAGTGTGGCGTGTTCGGGGGACGAGTGGACGGGCCCCGGACCCGGTTCCAGAGACACTGACATGACTCTAAAGGCCCCACCGGCCTAGCTCTAGTGGTGTGTCTGTGAAAACCGGAGTCGGTGCACTAGCTGTCGACGGAGAGAATGTCGGCGAGATCCGACAAGGTGCGGGTGAGAAGGCGGGACACCTGCATCTGCGAGACCCCGACCCTCTCGGCGATCTCGCTTTGGGTCAGGTCCTCGTAGAACCGGAGGTAAACGATGATCCGCTCCCGTTCGGGAAGGGTTCGCAGGGCATCGTCGATGGCGGTGCGCACCGTCATCTCCCCCAGAGAAGAGTCGACCTCACCGAGCATTTCGG
Source organism: uncultured Acidimicrobiaceae bacterium (assembly GCA_964479135.1). GTDB lineage: Bacteria > Actinomycetota > Acidimicrobiia > Spongiisociales > ZC4RG35 > ZC4RG35. Next base: position 236 of record CAYZKF010000126.1, on the reverse strand, counting down.
CCAGGACAGTCCCCGTCTCGTTGTCAGGCTCGTCGAGGGAGAGGGCCCGGTACCCGTGGCCGACACTCATCGCCTCGGCGACATCCTCTTCGGTGAGCTCGAGGGCGGCGGCGATCTCGGAGAGTCTGGGCACTCTTCCTTCCGCCTGGCTCAGCTCCTGGCCGGCCCGGGACACCTCCAATGCTCTCTCCTGGAGACCCCTGGGGACCCGGAGTGACCAACCCCGATCACGGAGC
>CAYZKF010000125.1:0-5532 GCA_964479135.1 uncultured Acidimicrobiaceae bacterium | reverse complement strand
TCCCGATCGGGTCTGGTTCCTCACCTGGGGCGGTTGGGGAAGCCACCGACTCGACCCCCGGCCGGGTGCCGTCGGGATGTTGACAATTGGGCATTTCGGTGCCAAGCCCAAGCCACTACCCCGGCGAGCCGAGCCGCTCCCGCCCACCGTAGAGCTCCCCGCCCGCTCTTATTACCTGCTCGGCGGACCGATCGATGGTGCGTTGGAGACCATGCACGGCAAAGCCTTTGTCGAGTGGAATCCGGGGTGGCAATCGGTCAACCTGTGGTGGCCCGACGACCGGGCCTGGTTCGTCAGCACCGAGATCGACTTTGCCTGGACCTACATCGGCGGCACACCACGGCTGATCGACGAACTGGTGGGACACCCGGAGCTGGAAGTGCTCCCCGCGCAACTCGCCCACGGGGTCAACTACGACTCCGACCGTGTCAACCCACCCCCGACGCCGCCCCGGTTCTAGGCGTGGCCGGCGAAGTCGTGGGGGTACGGGGAGAACTCCGCGGCGAGCTCGCCCACCCTGGCCCTGATCCGGTTGAGCGCGGTCTGGTCGTCCCGCGACCTGAGAGCGGCGGCGATCAGCGAGGCCACCTCGGTGGCCTCGCCTTCTTTCATCCCCTGGGTGGTCATTGCCGGGGTCCCGATCCGCAGTCCCGATGCCCGGTAGGGAGGCCGGGGGTCGTTGGGGATGGTGTTGAAGTTGAGGGTGATCCCCACGGTGTCGAGGAGACGGGCGGCGTCTTTGCCGGTGAGGTCTTCGTCGACCGAGCGCAGGTCGATGAGGAACAGATGGTTGTCGGTGCCTCCGGAGACCACCCGGACACCCTCCTCCTCGACCCTGGTGGCCATCGCCCTGGCGTTGGCCACCACCTGCTCGGTGTAGTCGTGAAACTCCGGTTGCATGGCCTCATGGAAACAGACCGCCTTGGCTGCGATCTGAGACTCGATCGGGCCGCCCTGGACGTTGGGGAACACCGCCTTGCCGATCGCCTCGCCGAACGACTCCCGAGCCAGCACCAGGCCCCCGCGGGGGCCGCGCAGGGCCTTGTGGGTGGTACCGGTGACGATGTCGGCGTGTGGCACCGGTGAGGGGTGGGACCTGCCGGCGACCAGACCGATGAAGTGGGCGGCATCGACCATCAACACCGCCCCCACCTCGTCGGCGATGTCACGAAACCCCTGGTAGTCGAGGGTCCGGGAATACGCCGAGTACCCGGCAAGGAGAATCTTGGGCTGGTGCGCATGGGCGAGACGACGGACCTCGTCCATGACGATCAGCTCGGTGTCGGGGTCGACCCCATAGGCGACGAAGTCGTAATAGAGCCCGGAGAAGTTGACCGGAGACCCGTGGGTGAGATGACCACCTTGGTCGAGACGCATCCCCAGCACGGTGTCACCGGGTTCGAGGAGCGAGAAGTAGACACCCATGTTCGCCTGGGCGCCGGAGTGGGGCTGGACATTGGCGTATTCGGCGTCGAACAGCTCCTTTGCCCGGTCGATGGCGAGCTGCTCCATCTCGTCGACCACCTGGCATCCTTCGTAATAGCGACGCCCCGGGTATCCCTCGGCGTATTTGTTGGTGAACACCGAGCCCGACGCCGCCATCACCGCCGGGGAGGCGAAGTTCTCCGAGGCGATCAGGTGGATGTGCGAGTTTTGACGCTCCAGGTCTTTGCGGATCAGACCGGCGATAGCCGGGTCGACCTTCTCGATCGGGTCCATTGAGATCATTGGGGCGAGGGTAGTTGCCGCTATGGGGCGACGACCACGGGGCCGGGGCGGAGCACGACCGGAATGGCACCGGTGACGTCGACCACGGTCGACGGCTCCCCACCGGGGCTGGACCCCGCCACATAGTGGACACGGTCGCCGAAGGTGGCCCGGGCTTCGGCGTCGTCGCCGGCCTCGGGAGACCCGGACCGGTTGGCCGAGGTCACTGAGAGCGGGCCGGTGGCCTCCAACAGCTCGAGCGCCACCGGATGGTCGGGGACCCGGATCCCCACCGTGTTGGTCAGACGGTCTCCAACCCAGTCGGCCAAGACCACCCGGGGTCGGACCACCAGGGTGAGGGCGCCCGGCCAGTGGAGTCTGGCCATGTCGATGGCCCACCCTTCGATGACACCGAGCTCGGTCGCCTGGTCGAGCGAAGCCACCAGAATCCCCACCGGTCTCGCCGACGGTCTTCCCTTCAACTCGAAGAGGGTGGCAACCGCCGCCTCGTCGAGGGGGTCGACTCCGATCCCGTAGACGGTATCGGTGGGAAGTCCGACCACCCCCCCGGCGCGGATGACATCGACCGCGGTCTGGATGTCCTCCCTCATGGTTTGACGGCAACCAGGTATCGGTCCCGGCCGTTGAGGTCCTGGCGGACCACGGTGGGCAAACGGGCGAAGGTGCTGCTGGCGGCGGCGCCCTGGGTTTCTCCGATCTCGATCGCCACCACACCACCGGGACGCAGCCACTGGGAGACGGCGCCGCCGATCCGCTCGATCACCTCGAGTCCGGTAGGTCCGGCGATCAGGGCGACTCGCGGCTCGTGCTGGACATCGAGTGGCAACGACCCGTAGTCACCTTCAGCGACATACGGCGGGTTGGCGACGACCAGGTCGACCTCGCCGAGAAGAGCCGCGGGCAACGGGTCGAAGAGGTCGCCCACCCCGAAGTAGACGTCGAGGCCCAGCTTGTGGCGGTTGTAAAAGGCGACATCGACGGCCTCCTCCGAGATGTCGGTGGCGAAGACCGACGCCGAGGGGAAACAGTGTTTCAGGGCTAGAGCCAGAGCTCCCGAGCCGGTGCACAGATCGACGATGACCTCGGGGTTGCGCACCATCTTCGAGGCGATCTCGAACAGACCCTCGGTCTCCGGTCGGGGAACCAGGACCCTCGGGTCGACTTCGATATCCAGCGAAGCAAAGGGGGCGGTTCCCTCGATGTACTGGAGCGGCTCGCCGGAGACCCGACGGGCGATCAGGGACTCGAGGGGTCGGTCAGGTCCGGCGACAGCCTCCAGCCGGCGCATCTCATACTGCGGGATCTCAGCCACGGGCTCTCGAATCTACCCTGAACCTGCCATCCGTCGGGTTTGCTCGTCGGCAAGCAAGGCATCGACGAACTCGTCGAGGTCGCCTGCGAGCACCTGGTCGAGCCGGCGAATGGTGAGACCGATCCGGTGGTCGGTGACCCGGTTCTCTTTGTAGTTGTAGGTACGAATCTTCTCCGAGCGCTCACCTTTGCCCACCTGGGTCCTCCGCTCGCCGGAGACCTCGGCGGCAGCCTTCTCCCGCTCCGCCTGGAGGAGCCGGGCCCGAAGGATGCGAAACGCCTTCTCCTTGTTCTGGAGTTGGGACTTCTCGTCCTGGACCGATACGACCTCACCGGTAGGGATGTGGGTGAGACGCACTGCCGAGTCGGTGGTGTTGACCGATTGGCCGCCGGGGCCGGTGGATCGGAAGACATCGATCCTGACGTCGTTGGGGCCGATCTCCACCTCGACATCTTCGGCCTCGGGGAGGACGGCCACCGTAGCCGTTGAGGTGTGGATCCTCCCTTGGGACTCGGTCTTGGGAACCCGCTGCACCCGGTGGACCCCGCCCTCGTATTTGAGCCGCGAGTAGGCCCCCCGTCCTTTGACCGCAACCGTCACCTTGTCGTAACCCCCGGCCTCCGACCCCGTGGAGTCCAACGACTCGATCCGGAAGCCGAGACGCTCGGCGTACTTCTCATACATCCGGAGGAGGTCGCCGGCCCAGATAGAGGCCTCGTCGCCGCCGGCCGCAGCGCGGACTTCGAGGATGACGTCCTTTTGGTCGTTGGGATCGCCGGGAGTGAGCGAGGCACGGATCCGGGCTTCCAACTCCTCGACCTCTTCAGCCAGGTCGGTGGCCATCGCGGCCAACTCGGGGTCTTCGGCCATATCACGGGCCGCAGCGAGGTCTTCACCAGCCTGACGCCAACGTCTGATGTCACCGACCAGTTCTCGGAGATCGGCATGGCGTTTGCCCAGAATGGCCAGACGCTTGGGGTCGGCAATCGCCTCGGGGTCGACCATTTCCGCCTCGACATCGTCGAATGCCGCCTCTATCTCGCCGAGACGGTCGAGAAACCCGGGATCGATCATGCAGGATCCCCGACCACCGATCGCCGGACTGCCAGGGCGGACTCGGGGAGCGCCCCCCGGCTGATCACCTCGCCGGCCGCCTCTTCGTCGAGGGCGACCATCAGACTGGCGATGGCTACCTCGATCTGGGTCTCGTCGGGCTGGGAGGTGGTCAGCTTCTGGAGCCAGATCCCCGGACGGGCCAGGGCACGAGCCAGGGTTCCGTCGGGACGGGTGCCCGACCAGCGCAGCAGCTCATAGGCGAGCCCGGCGATCACGGGGATGCCAACCAGCCGGGAGCCGATCAGGAACGGTATCCCGTCGGGGACCCCGAAGAAAGTGAAGAGGATGATCGACCCGAGCACCACGATGAGCAGGAAGCTGGTGCCACACCGAGGATGCTCCGGTGGGTATCGGGACACCGACGCCACGCTGAGCGGCTCACCGGCCTCATAGGCGTGGATCGACATGTGCTCGGCGCCGTGATACTCGAAAACCCGAGCGATCTCCTTTGACCGTCCGATCAACCAGATGTAGCCGATGAAGAGGGTGAGCCGGACCAGACCCTCGACGACGTTGAAGACGATCCCCGAGTCCCGGGACACCGCCCCGGCGGCGAAGGCGGGGATGAGGATGAAGACCGCGGCGAAGAAGGTGAAAGCGAGGGCCATGGTCCACCCGATCTGGGCTCGGGTGAGCGGCTCGCCTTCCTCTTCGGCGGCCACCTGAGCCGACCAGCCCAACGACTTGTACCCCAGGGAGAGCGACTCCCCGAGGACGAATATCCCACGAACCAGCGGGATCCGAGCGGCACGGCGCCGCTCGCTGAGACGCACCAGCTCGTCGCGTCTGGCGATGATCTCCCCGTCGGGGCGACGGACCGCCACCGACCATGCTCGAGGGGCGCGCATCATCACCCCTTCAATGACTGCCTGGCCCCCGACCGTCCTGGCGGGGTCGATCTGTCCGCTCGGCGGAGCGGGAGGCTCAGTCGGCTTCAGCGGCCTCTGCCTCGGTCTCGGAATCGCCACCCTTGGTGAAGGTGCTCTTCCCGTAGCGTCTCTGGAACCGCTCGACGCGTCCACCGGAGTCGACCAGCTTCTGCTTCCCGGTGAAGAAAGGGTGGCACTCGTTGCACAGCTCGAGGTGCATGTCCCCGGGTTTGGTGCTCCGGGTAGTGAAGGTGTTGCCACATGAGCAGGTGACGTTGGTGATGTCGTAGTTGGGATGGGTCTCGGTCTTCAACTTGGTCTCCGGTTCAGCCGCTGCTCTTTGCCACTTCGGCGAGGAACTCGGCATTGGACTTGGTGGTCTTGAGCCTGTCGATGAGAAGCTCGAGGGCGGCGCCCGACTCGAGGGCGAGCAGCACACGTCTCAGCTTCCACACCTGGTTCAGCTCCGTCCGGTCGAACAGCAGCTCCTCTTTTCTTGTTCCCGAC
>CAYZKF010000124.1:0-5573 GCA_964479135.1 uncultured Acidimicrobiaceae bacterium | reverse complement strand
GGCATGGCCTTTCTCGAACCCGTTCTATGCAGGGAGAGCCTAAGGCGCCCATAACCGGCGATTTGCGCCGTACCCGATCTCTCAATCAGACACAATCATCGACCTCGTGTGATGGTCGCCTGCTAGCTCACAGTCGATTCTTCCATCTTCAGCCCCAGATCACCGCCACCAACCACACGGTGGCGATGACAAACCCGCCGACCAGCTCAATCCCGACGGAGAGGGCGATCGCCCTCAGTGCCGCAGTGGTCGCCCCCCAGGCGTGTTCGGCGCCCTTTCGCTGCCGCTGGAGGAGGTAGATGGCGAGGACGAACCCGACGAACGCTCCCACCACCGGGATGACGAAGAAGCCAACCACCGCCACACCGAGGGCTGTGAGCATATGGGAGGTGGGTATCCCCGCCCGTTTAAGCCGGCGACCGGGAAACAGGTACTTGAGGGCGGTGGTGGCCACACCGACCACAAGGGCCAGTGACATGGCCACCCAGCCGGCGGGGGACGACTCGACCACTGCCCACGCCACCACCGAGGCGACCACGATGAGAATCCCGGGGACGACCACCAGCACCGTTCCCACCAGGCCGACCAGGATTCCCAGACCGGCGAGAAGATCGTGTGCCCCCATCAGTGCTCAGCGGGATCCGTGGCGTAGACACCCGAGCGTGTGCACAACAAGCCCCGTGGGGGTCTTCTGTGCACACGCAGGGACCCTTCGTGTGCAGGACACGCCCTGAGCGGGCGTTCTGTGCACACGCTGGAGTCGTTTTCGGCTCAACCCAGCGAATCGGCCAGAGCCGACATCGCCGACGATCCTCCGGTGGTCAACGGCTCGCCATGGCCGAAGAGGATCACCTCGAAGTCGAAGCCGGCTAGCTTGCGGATCGAGTCGTCGGCCTGGCTCATATCTTCGGAGAACTGCGGGTTGGCTCCGACCATTCCCCCCGCTGTCCCATTGACCGCGTCTCCGGCGACCAGGATCCCCCCCACCCTGTCGAGCACGGAGAGATGTCCCGGGGTGTGACCCGGTGTCTCCAGGATGTCGAGACCGAAGACGGTGGCACCGTCACCGACCACGGCACCGGCTTTGGCTGCCCCGATCTCGCCGATATCACCGGCCCCGGCATACCAGTCGGCCTCGGGTGCCGCGGCCAGGACCGCTTGAAGGCTTCCCTGGTGATCGGTGTGCTTGTGGGTGATGACGACATGGCCCACCGCCGCCCAGTCGAGGCCGACCCCGACCAAGGCATCCTCGATGACCCCTTCGCTGCCGGGGACCCCGGTGTCGACGACGGCGGCCTCACCGGCCCGATAGAGGATGTAGGCGGAGACGAACCCCAGATCGGCCCGAGCCCATTGGTGGCCGTCCCCGGCCGGGGTGGTAACGACAGGCGGAGTGGTGGTTGGGTCGGGCGGTGTTGTCGTGTTGTCCCCGCCTCCTGTGGTTTCCGGATCGCCCGTCGGCGAGGGAGTGGTGGTCGGGGCACACGCGGCGGCACCGAAGACGACCAGGGCGAAGCCGGCCTTGCCCAAGTCGCGAAGCAACACCCTTCTCGTCACCAGGCGACGGGGCGTCATGAGGCGAAGACTACGCCAGGCGAGCGGGGCGCGCCCCGGCGGAGACGGGTACGGTTCCGCCCCATGGCGACCAAGATCATCCTCCCCGAGTCAGAGCTGCCCACCCACTGGTACAACATCGTTCCCGACCTGCCGACACCACCACCCCCGGTTCTCCACCCGGGAACCCTCCAGCCGGTCGGACCGGACGACCTCGCCCCGCTGTTCCCCATGGACCTCATCCTCCAGGAGGTCTCGGAGGAGAGTTACGTCGAGATCCCCGAGGAGGTCCGTGAGGTCTACCGGATGTGGCGGCCGTCACCGTTGATCAGGGCCCACGGCCTGGAGCGTCTCATCGGCGGGCCTGCCCGGATCTATTACAAGTACGAAGGTGTCAGCCCGGTCGGCTCCCACAAGCCGAACACCGCAGTCCCCCAGGCCTTCTACAACGCCCGAGCCGGTGTCAGCAAACTCTCCACCGAGACCGGAGCCGGCCAGTGGGGGTCGGCCCTGGCCTTCGCCTGCGCAGTGTTCGGCCTGGATTGCGAGGTCTACATGGTGCGGGCCTCATACGACCAGAAGCCGTATCGAAAGTCGATGATCGAGACCTATGGGGCCACCATCTATCCGTCGCCTTCCTCCAACACCAACTACGGGAGGGGGGTGCTGGAACAGGACCCCGACACCTCGGGGAGCCCGGGGATCGCCATCTCCGAGGCGGTGGAAGTGGCCGCCACCAACGCCGACACCAACTACTCGCTGGGCTCGGTGCTCAACCACGTCCTCATGCATCAGACGGTGATCGGTGAGGAGGCTCTCAAACAGCTCGCCATGGTCGGCGAGACCCCCGACGTGGTCATCGGTTGTACCGGCGGAGGGTCGAACTTCGCCGGGCTTGCCTTCCCCTTCGCCCGTGAGAAGCTGGCGGGACGGATGGATCCGGTGATCCGGGCGGTCGAGCCGGCGGCGGCGCCATCCTTGACCCGGGGGGTCTACGAGTACGACTTCGGCGACACCGGGATGATGACCCCCCTGGTCAAGATGTACACCCTGGGCCACGACTTCGTCCCCGACCCGATCCACGCCGGTGGGCTGCGGTATCACGGGATGGCCCCGCTGGTCTCCCATCTCAAGGAGTTGGGAGTGATCGAGGCCGAGTCGCTCCATCAGAACGAGACCTTCTCACGGGCAGTGCAATTCGCCCGTCACGAAGGGATCATCCCCGGCGCCGAGCCCACCCATGCCGTCGCCTCGGCGATGATCGAGGCGGAGAAGGCCCGGGAGAGTGGCGAGGAGAAAGTCATCCTCTTCAACCTCTCAGGTCATGGGCACTTCGACATGGCCGCCTACGACGCCGCGATTTCGGGGAAGATGGTCGACTACGAACACCCGGCCGACCGGATCGCCGAAGCCCTGGCCAAGGTCCCCTCGGTCCCCGCCTGAGTGCTCTCCGGCGTAAGTAGGTGCACCCACGTACTTACGGCGGGGGGCATTAAGACAAAGACCCGGGGCAGTCCTCCTCTCCGGGGTGGAGACCCCGGACCAGCAGCTTGAGCTCCCCGGGCCCGGAACCAGGGGTTGGCGACCTCCAAGTCGTCACTTGGGTCGCGTCGTCGAACCGCTCGAGAACGCTGGCGTCGAAGGCTCGGCATCGCCATCCGTTGTCGAGGTCGAGCCAGGTGTCGACGGTGGTATCGGGGAGGGGCCAGTCACGCAGGTCGGTGAAGTCGGAGTCGACGAATCCCTCACCGGCGATCACCCGGACCCTCTCCGGTTGGAACGGGGTGGATTCCCGATTCAAGGATATGGTGTCGAGGGCGGTTCGGAGCTCTTCGAAGACCCTGGTGGCCGAAGGCTCCCCTCCCATCCCCAGACCCAAGGCGTGCACCGAGTATCTGTGGGCGCCGTTGGAATCCAAGTAGGTGATCACCTCGGTGGTGGCGTCGGCGACGAAGCTGGTGTTGGTGTCGTCGACCTCGTCGACCATGTCGGGGAGCCCCATCCGGTCGATCATCGACTCTATCTGGCGCATTTCTCCCTCGCTGACCTCAGTGACCACGTAGAAGGGGAGGAGGGGCCCGGGGAAGATGGCGAGAACCGGGCCTTCGGATATGAGTCGCCCGTCTCTGGTCAGGGTGTAGGCGGGGCCACCGCCGAGAAGCCACTCGATGGGGGCGAAACCCCCGGACCATTCGATCCTGAGCAGCACCTCACCCGGCTCCCCATCGGGCTCGGTGGTCCCCGTCCCGGTGGTGCCCCCACAAGCGGCCAGAGTCAACGAGATGAGGATGGCGTAGGCGAGCGCTTTCGAGTCCATGCACGCTTAGATGGCGGGCATCCGGGCCCGGTTCCCTCGATCCATCAGACATCCGGAGGATCTTGTGCAACTGTATGGCTCTCTCCAACGTCTTAGAGTGTGACAAGTTGGGCCCGGCCCCATGACCAGGGGCCGACAAAACGTGAAGGGAGGCGTCGGATGCGACGTCTTTGGCTGATCGTGGCGGTGTCGGCGATAGCCCTCGCCGCCTGCGGCGGAGGATTGGGCGATCCCACTTCTTCCACCGATCCGGGCAGTGAAACCCGAGGTGAAGAAACCAGTCTCGCCTCCTTCTTCGGCTGGGACGGCGACAGCGAAGCCCAACAGCAGCAGTGGCGCGACCAGGAGGTGCAGATCCAGGAGTCGATCCGTCGCTGTATGGCCGAACAGGGATTCGAGTACCGACCGGTGCTCCCACCTGACTCGGCGTTCGTGGTACGGGAGTTCGACCAGGTCGAGTATGCCCGCGAGCACGGGTTTGGCATCACCACCTGGATCGGAGCCGACAACGAGGACAGGTTCGGCGAGGTCTGGGACGACCCCAATCAGGAGGCCCTCGAGGCCATGTCCGAAGGCGAGCGTCAGGCATGGTACGAAGCGCTGTGGGGCTCAGAGGATGAACAGATGGAGGGGGTCACGGTGGAGATCGACCCCGAGACCGGCGAGGAGATGTGGATGCAGGAGGGCTACGGCGCTGGCTGCCAGGGCGAAGCCTACGAAGCCATCTATGGCAGTCCGGATGACACCCAGAACCTGTGGGAGGAACTGCAACCGGCGATGGAGGCCATGTACGAGGCCGTGCGGGCCGACGCCCGGATCATCGGCCTCGACCAGGATTGGTCCCGATGCATGAACGAGCGCGGCCACCAGGTCACCACCATGGATGAGTTCCACAACACGATCTACGACGACTTCCAGAAGCGTCTCGAGGCCCTGCTCGGCCCTGACTACTGGAGTGGGAACCCGTTCGAGGGGATGAGTGAGGATGAGATCATCCAGTTCCATGAAGAGAAGTCCCAAGAGGAGATCGACGCGTTCTATAGGGAGTGGGAGCGGACCCGCCTCGGCTCGGTCGATCAGGCGGCTCTCGAGGCGCTCCAACAAGAGGAGCGCGACTTGGCGGTCGATGAAATCGAGTGCCGGGGGGACTACTGGGAGAGCTACCAGAAAGTCTCGGCCGAATACGAAGCCACCTTCATCGCTGAGAACCGTTCGACGCTCGAGCGAATCCGAGAGGCCCAGGGTTGACCGGCCGCTCCGTCTGTCGGCGGCTTCGAGGTCGCCACTGAGCAGACCACTCGATACCTCGTGAACTTGCTCCGACCATGAAACGCTCAACAGTGCTCATCCTGGTGGTTTCCTCGGTGGTAGCCGCCGCCACTGTCGGCTGGCTTTTCGGATCCCGGATCAAGTCGCCTGCCGAGATCGCCGCAGAGGCAGCCCCGCCGGAACCGTCCAACATCACCGTCGACGTGGTCGAGACCGAACTGTCGGCGGACATCGTCACCAGGGGTGACATTGTCTACGACCAACCGGTGTCGCTTCTGCTCTCGGGTTCGTTCGCCGTCACCCCGGAGAGCCTGGTGGTGACAAAGGCAAAACAGGTCGACGATGAGCTCTCCGAAGGGGACGTCGCCGTGGAGGTGGTGGGCCGCCCCGTGCTGATACTCGCCGGCGATCTCCCCATGTTCCGCGATCTGCG
>CAYZKF010000123.1:0-5601 GCA_964479135.1 uncultured Acidimicrobiaceae bacterium | reverse complement strand
GGCCCGTCGTCTGCTCGCCCTCGCCGAAGTGCCCCAGCCCGATTTTCGGCTGCTCGACCGGGAGGACGATCCGGCCGCGGTGGTCGCCGGGTTCGGCGGCCCGGTGGTGGTCAAGCCGACGATGCTCTCGGCAGGTCGCGGCGTACTCCGGGTCGATCGCCCCGGTGATGCTCCTGCCGTCGTTGACCGGGTGAGGGGGATTGTCGCCGGGGCCCACCGGGACCCAAACTTGCCTCTGCTCGTTGAGAGGTATGTCGCCGGAGAGGAGATCTCGGTCGAAGGGATCGTCTGGGATGGGACGGTCGAGGTGCTGGCGGTCTTCGACAAGCCGGTCCCGATGACCGGACCTGCCTTCGAGGAGACGATCTTCGTCACCCCGTCGCGCCTCGAGCCCGTCATCCTCAACGAGGTCAACCGGGTCACCGACGCCGCGGTCGCCGCTCTCGGACTCACCGAAGGGCCGATCCACGCCGAGTTGCGGATCGAAGAGGGGCGTCCGATGGTGATAGAGATCGCCGCTCGGACCATCGGCGGGTTGTGCGGTCGGTCACTTCGATTCGGCCTGCTTGGCGCCCCCCTCGAGACCATGGTCCTCCGTCATGCATTGGGGATGCCCAAGAGGTCGCTCCGGCGGGAGACGGCGGCCGCCGGTGTGGCGATGATCCCGATTCCCCGGAGTGGGACGCTGGCGGGGTTGACCGGGGTCGACAGGGCCCGAGAGCTGCCTTCGGTGACCGATGTCGAGATCACCGCCCCGGTGGGGAGTCGAGTGGCGCCACCCCCCGACGGCGACCGCTATCTCGGGTTCGTCTTCGCCCGCGCCGAACATCCTGCCACCGTGGAAGAAGATCTCAGGTCGGCGCTCGACCTGATCCTCGTCGAGGTGAGCTGACGGGTTCCCGCCCCGAGAGCCGTTCGATCAGGATCCGGGTGGTGGCGGGGAACCTCCCGGTAGGTTTCCGAACGAGCCGGCCACCGGCCACATGTCCGAGTGTCCGTACTTGAAAGAGAGGTCGGCGACACCCTGGGTGTTGGCGAACTTCAGGTAGACGGTGCCGTTCGACGGGCGGAACAGACCGACGGTGTCCGGACCGGGAACTCCTATCTGCGCCCAACGCCCGGCGATGATCCGGTCGTCGGGGTTGCCGAAGAAGAACGTCGCATCGGCCACGCCCATCGTGTGGGTGTTGCGGTAGTAGACCAGCCCGGTCGACTCCCGATGCAACCCGATGGTGTCGATCCCGTTGCCGTTGAAGTCGCCGACGAAAGGCTTGTCGCCGGGGTTGCCAAACAGATAAGAGAATTCGGCTGCCCCCAGTCCTGCGTCCATGGAGCCCAGCTTGTTGATGATGTAGAAACGGGTCTCGGACGGCCGGTAGATCGACACGGTGTCGCAACCGTCCCCGTTGAAATCGCCGGCGATGGCGATGTCACCGGGGTTCCCGAAGAAGAACTTGATATCGGCAATCCCCTGGCTGTTCGAGTTGCGCAAATAGACGTAGCCATCTGACTGGCGGTAGAGGCCCGGGGTGTCGGTCCCGTTGCAGTTCCAATCGCCCATCATCGGGATATCACCTGCGTTTCCGTAGTAGAAGTTGGTGGTCTGTCCGTTTGCCGGGTCACGGAGGTACCAGATCCCTGTGGTGGTGTCGACCACCCCGACACTGTCGCCCCCGGTCGGGCCCAGGACCTGGGCATAGCTGGCGGTGTAGGTGGTCGAGCTCGCCGGAGCGGTGATGGTCTGGCTCCGGGCGCCCGAATTGGACCAGGACGAGAAGACCCATTCCGGTTGGCCGGGCGCCTGGTGGGTCTGGGGAGCCGAGACAGTGTTCTTCGAGCCGACGATCGCCGTCTTGGTGAATGGTGTCGGCCGGCTCTCGCCGCCCAAGGTCAGGAGGATCCCCTGCGGGCTGGTGGCGAAGCTGAGTTGCACGGTCTTGGGGTGGATCTCACGACTGACCGTGGTGGTCACCCCGAACTGGTCTCGAGCGGTGAGGCGAAGCTCCAGGTACGACGGATATTCGTGGTCCGGTGCGGTGAACGACCCGGAGGCCACCCCGTCGAAAGCCCCGATGTGGTGTTGATGGCAGGTGTTGTCTGCGGCGCAGTGATGCAAGACGAGGAGCCAGTCGAGCCGCGAGGCGTCGAGGACTCCTTCGTCCGGATCGGTGGCGCTCCCTGAGAAGCTGATCTGCTGGCCCACCGACCAAGTGGTGCCCACCGATGGGTTGTTGATCACCGGGACCGGAGGCGAGTTCGACGCCTGGATCACCACCGAAGTGGTGCCGGTCTCGCCAGGGAAGTCTTTGACCCGGAGACGGACGGTGTGAGCCCCCGGCTCGGTGAAGGTCCAGTTGACCACCTCGCCGAAGGCGTCGTCGAACTGGTCGTCACCGTCCATGTCCCAGGCGTACTCGACGATGGGATGTCCATCGGGATCGGTCGACCCCGACCCGTCGAACTGCACCTGGAGCGGCGCTGAGCCGGATGTGGGGTTGGCCTGGATGCTGGCAATCGGCGGGGTGTTGTCCCCGGTGTAGCGAAACCGTCCGATGTGACCCCGGAGATAGCTGACGTAATACATGTTCCCGTCGGGGCCCATCTCCAGGTCGACCGGGCTGATCCCTTGCTGGACTCCCGCCGGCGGTCCGTAGTGGAAGACCTCGACCGAGGTCGGGTCGGGGATTCCGTTCGCATCGGGGTACATCACCCAGATGCAGTGGCGGCTGTAATCGGCCCCGAACAAGGCGCCGTTGTAGGTGCCGGGGTAGTGGCCACCGCCGTAGAAGGCCAACCCCGTGATCGAGGAGCTGGTCTGGGTGGTCGGCCCGGGAACCGCCGGCGGGCAGTCGTCGTTGGTGGGATGGGTGATGGTCTGGGTGTGGCGGTAGGCGAACAGCGGGGCATCGACCTCTCCCGAAGGCAGGTTCTGGCAGATGTTGAGGTTGGCGTACCCCGACAGGGAGACAGACACCCCTGAACCATTCTGGAACCCACCTTCGTAACAGGGCCAACCGAAGTTGCGCACGGTGCCCGCCGGGTTCTGATGCCGGTTCACTTCTTCCCAGGAGCCCCAGCCGACGTCACCGATGTATAGATCGTTGGTGCCGGGGCGGATGGTGAACCGGAACGGATTGCGCAGGCCGTATGCCACCACCCTGCGCCCGTTCTGGTCGGGGTGCCCGATGTTGGGGTTAGTGGGAAGTTCCGCCCCGGTCATCGGGTCGATCCGGATCACCGTGCCACTCAGCGAGACCGGGTCTCCTGAGTCCTCAGATCCTGGGCCCGCAGAGCACCACCTTCGGCGGTTCCGTTGGTCGGCATGGCCTGTCCGGCCGGGACCGGAGGGTCCCCACATGGGTTCCTCGGAGTAGGCGAACCGGAGCTTCCACCCCCCTGGCCGTAGTCGACGAAGTTGAAGGAGGCGCCGTCGCCCCCGCTCACGTAGAGGGCGCCGTCGGAGTCGAACTCGAGATCGCCGATCGAATGGCTGGGGTACTGCTGGCACCAATCGTGGATCATCACCACGTCCTCGACGACGGTCATCGTCGTGATGTCGAGCCGCAGTCTCGCCAGCTGCGCCGACACCACGCACCCGTCCGCCGTCCCTCCCGGAGGGTTCGGGCAGGGGTCGTTGACCCCCAGTTCCCATTCCGCTGTGGGGCCTCCCGGTATGTCCAGCGGGACCCCGTGGGTGTAGAGGACGTAGAGGTAAGGCTGATCGGGGTATTGAGGATGGACAGCCAGCCCCAGCATCCCGCGGTCCCAGAAGTTGTGGACACGTCCGGTCATGTCGTAGATCTGAGTCAGGGAGGTGATGTTCAGGTTGGGGGCGGTCTTGATCGTGCCCCTTTGTTCGGTGACGAACACCCGCCCGTCGGGTGCGAACTCGAGGTTGGTGGGAGAGGCCAGTCCGGTGTACACCGGCTCGGGTGAGGCAAATCCTGAGGGGACGGCGCCAGCCGCCAACACACCCAAACTAAGAGAAGACGCGACCAAGCCAACCGCCATGGCCACTCTCAGTGGTCGCCTCCCTAAATTGCCCACAGACACGCACCCCCAGCTGTGACCGGGAAGTTTAGCTTCCGGTCACCGAGAGTGAAGAACAGTTTGCTCACTTTGGCGCCGATAAGACATACCATGTGTCACCACTGCCTCCCATGAGCCGAGTCCGACGCCGCCCGCTGTCCGTAGCCATTCTGGCCGTGGTGCTGATGGCGCCGGCTCCTGCTCTTGCCGTCGAGGATCACGGTGTCGCCGAGGTGGCGTCGACCGAGATTCCGGCCCACGCAAGTGACCGGGTTGTGGTCCGCCTTGCCGAGGGAGCGGCGGCTCGGACCTTGGGTCAGGGGAGACGCGCGGTCGGGGGTGGATGGTTCACCGTCCCCACTCCGCCCGGTGTCGACCCGGTGGAGTATGCGGCCAGGTTGTCGGCCAACCCTGCCGTGGAGTCGGCAGAGCTCGATCTCGCCTATGACCTTCTGGCCACGGCTCCGTTTGTCCCCAATGACCCGTGGTATGTGAATGGTCCGGGGAGCCCTTCCAACCAGTGGCATCTCCATCTCATCGACCTCCAGTCGGCATGGCAGACCACGGTGGGGGCCGGCGTCCGGGTGGCGGTGCTCGACACCGGGGTCTCCGACGTGGCCCCCGATGGGTTCTGTGGTGCACTGGTCGCCGAGTTCAATGCGGTGACCCTGGCTTCGGGCCCGGGGGCAGCCGCCGACCCGCATGGCCACGGAACCCATGTCGCCGGCTCGGTCGCCCAATGCAGTGGGAACGGGGTGTCTGGAGCAAGTGTCGCACCAGGTGCCCACCTCCTCGCCGTGGACGTGTTTGCCACCGACCAGGCCTTCTCCACACATATCGCCATCGGCATCGACTGGGCGATCGCCAACGCCGCCAAGGTCATCAATCTCTCATTGGGGATCGTCGGCAGCGGAGACCAGGTGTTGACCGAAGCGATAGACCGGGCGTTGGCCGCCAACGTCGTGGTGGTCGCCGCCTCGGGGAACGACCACACGTTGCCGGTCCATTTCCCCGCCAGTCACCCCGGCGTGATCGCGGTGGGAGCCTCGACGATCAACAACGGGGTTGCCTCCTACACCTCTCGTGGCGTCGGTCTCGAAGTAGTGGCGCCCGGTGGAACCAATTCCGCTCCGGTGTGGCAGCAGTCACGGAACGGTGGGAAGCAGGGTATGTTGGGAACATCGATGGCGACGCCCCATGTCAGCGGGATTGTCGCCCTGCTCCGGGCCCGCTACCCCCAGGCCAGCGCCCTCCAGGTGCGCAACGCCATTGCTTGCACCACACTCGACCTGGGACCTGCCGGATGGGACAGCGACTCGGGATTCGGGCTGGTCCAGGCGGGAGCGGCCGTGACCGGGCTGGGCCAGATGGTGGCCACCGGTGCCACCTCGTGCAATTCCTTGGCGGCCGGCGCCTCAAAGGTGGGAGCTGTCGAGACCGCCAGTGGGATCTGGAACCTCTACAACGGGCCGACCAAGATGGCCTCGTTCTACTACGGGAACGCCGGAGACCGCCCTTTCTTCGGGGACTGGAATTGTAATGGGGTGGCTACGCCGGGCTTGTATCGCCAGT
>CAYZKF010000122.1:0-5632 GCA_964479135.1 uncultured Acidimicrobiaceae bacterium | reverse complement strand
GCTCGCGTGAGGCACCGTTCCCCCCTCGCCCTCACTACGTTCGGGCAGTCACCCCGCTTCGCAGGGGACACCGGGGAGCCCCGCGCAGCGACCTAGGCGGTTTCTGCGTAGAGGTAGGGCTGCCAGTCGGGGTCGACCTGGAAACCGGTCGTGGCGTAGATCCAGGCGAATCGACGGGGTGGTGCCGGGTTGGTCCGGAGAAGGAAGCCGCTCTCGCTGGGGGTACGATCCCCTTTCCTCACGTTGCAGGGACGACAGCAGGCCACCACGTTCTCCCAACTGTGGTCTCCCCCGCGGGACCTCGGAGTGACATGGTCGAGCGACTCGGCGGGCCCCCCGCAATATTGACACTGGTGACCATCCCGGCCGAACACCGCTCTCCTCGTCACCGGGACCGTCCTCCGGTACGGCACCTTGACGTAACGATTCAGCTTGACCACCGATGGGATCTGCACCGAGATCGACTCCGAAGACCAGATCTCATCTTTGGGAACCACCACCAGCGCCTTCTCGGCGAGCACCAGGATCAAGGCCCGCCGCTCGCTGACGACGGACAACGGTTCGTAGCTGGCGTTCAACACCAATGATCGTGCCATTCTGAATCGTCCTACCCGCCGGAAGGCTAGTTGCACCGACCACAAATGGTCATCGGCAGATGGCGATGACTGGCTGATGCGATGGCGCCGACCGGGCGGCTGGCGATCTCAGCCCGCGAACGGACCCGAGGGAACCGTTCCGATCGCCCGCCCCACCGAGTAGGCGAGAGCCGACTCCCACCCTTCCTCGACATTGGCGCTCCCGGTGGTCTCGGTCTCACCATCGGTGGCGGTGACCGTCAACTCCCCTCGGTCCCCCACCGACACCCCGATGATCTCCACGGGAACCTTGCCCACAACACGACACCAGGCGTCGGCAACCCCTTGGGCAATGGCGATGGGTTCGGCTGCTACCACCCGGAAAGACTTGACCTTCCTGCCTTCCACCTCAACCCGGGCTCCGGTCTCCAGGGGGGTGATCTTCACCTCGACCCCGAGCGCCCATTTCGGCCCTTTGGGTTCGGGGAGGGCCTGTTCAACCGTCTCCGGCCGTGAGGAGCGAACCCCGTAGGCGATGAGAACCGCCCGCAACCGCTCCATCACCTCGAGTTCGTCGGCCCCAGGGTCGAGACGAATATTGATCCCGCCACCTTCTTCGTCGAGGTCGACGCTGACCGAGGCGACACCCGGGATGTCCTCCAACCGATCTGCCAGGGTCGACATCATGGCGACCTCAGGCCTTTGGTCGACTCTCGCATCACCCGTCTCCAACAGAGGAAGGCGATGAGGTCATCGACAGGGATCGGGGTCACTTCGCCATAGGCCGTGTGCGACCTCCAATGCAGGTAGGAGGCCGACGGCCAGGGCCGCCCTCGGCGACGAGTGGCCCCGAGCAAACGAAAGGCCTCCGGCCAGAGACGAGGACGCCGAAGGAGCGCGCCGATATAACTGCCCAGCCCCTGTCTGTTCCGCACCTTGCCCTCCCAGCACCTCGCCCACTTGACAGACTAGCCCACACAACTGAAAGCGATAGTTAGAGTCGGCTCGAATTTCCCAGGAGGTTCTCGGGTCTTGACCGATCGAATACAGATCTTTGGCGGGCAGTTCAACAAGATCGTCTCCAATGTGGAGACAGTGATCCAGGGCAAGCGCGATGTAGTCGAGTTGGTCCTCCTCGCCCTGGTGGCCGAGGGCCATGTCCTGGTGGAAGACGTCCCCGGTGTCGGCAAGACCCATCTCGCCAAGTCGATGGCGCGCTCTATCGAGGGGGCGTTCAACCGGATACAGTTCACCCCCGACCTGCTCCCCTCCGATGTCACCGGGATCTCGGTGTGGGACCGGGAGCGCAGGGAGTTCGAGTTCAAGCCGGGCCCGATATTCGCCAACATCGTCGTCGGCGACGAGATCAATCGAGCCAGTCCCAAAACCCAGTCGGCCCTCCTCGAGGCGATGGAGGAGCGTCAGGTCACTTCCGACGGGATCACCAGGACGGTCCCGCTCCCCTTCATGGTGGTCGCAACCCAGAACCCCCTCGAGCACGAAGGCACCTATCCGCTTCCCGAGGCACAACTCGACCGGTTCATGATGCGGGTGGTGATCGGGTACCCCGAACGGGCCAAAGAGTTGGAGATGCTCGACACCCACGGGGTCCGCTCCACATTCTTGGACCTCCAGCCGGTGGCCACCCTCGAAGAGGTCGAAGAGCTGATCACCATCGCCCGAGCGATCACGGTGTCTCCCTCGGTGAAGAACTACATCGTCGACCTGGTAGAAGGAACCCGTGCCCATCCCGACGTGATGCTCGGCGCTTCTCCACGGTCGGCCCTCTTCCTCCAGCGGTTGTCCCGGGCCCGCGCAGCATCCAAAGGACGCGACTATGTGATGCCCGACGACGTCAAGGAGCTCGCCAGACCGGTACTCGAACATCGCATCTCACTACGTCCCGAAGCCCAGATGAGAGGCGAGACGATCAGCGAGCTCATCGACGACATCCTGGGGAGGATGCGGGTGCCGGGGACCACGTCCCGCATCGCCACCTGATGCCGACCACCAGGGGATGGGCCCTGCTCGGCGCCGGGACCGCCTTCTGCGTGCTTTGGTACGTATTCGGGGACCCCGAACTGCTCCTGGTCGGCGGCTTTCTCCTCCTGGCGACCGCTGGGGCGACCCTATACGTGCGTTACCACCAGCCCCGGGTGGCGATCTCCCGACGTCTTGGATCTGCTGCGGTACACAACGGCGAGACCACCACCGTCACTCTCCGGTTGGAGAACCGTCTTGGCCGCCCGATCCGCAATCTCAGGGTTCAGGATGAGGTGGAACTTCTCGGCATGGCCAACTTCGAGATCGCCTCGCTCGGCGGCGGCGAAAGGGTCGCAGCCTCGTATCGGGTCACCTGTCGGCCCCGGGGGATCTACCGGGTTGGGCCGGCCCGGGGTTTTACCACCGACCCCCTGGGACTGGCCGAGCTTCCCACCCCGCGCACCTCTGTCGACCGGATCGTGGTCTACCCGTCGGTGGAAAAGCTCAGCGGCTTTCCCATCGTCAGGGGCAAAGACCCCGCGGTCGACGCCTCACGCCCGGAACACAGCCAGCGGGGCGGCGAAGACTTCTATACCCTCCGCGAGTACCACCGGGGAGACGACCTCCGACGGGTGCACTGGCCCTCCTCGGCCAAGACCGACGAGCTGATGATCCGTCAGCTGGAGACTCCCTGGCAGTCGCGGGCATTGGTCCTCCTCGATGTACGAGACTCGGCATATGAGTCGGGGGACGCCTTCGAGACTGCGGTTTCGGGGGCGGCGAGCATCATCACCCATCTCGTCCGCTCCGGGTTCGACGCCGATCTCTGGGCGGGTGAGGCCGACACCATCGATGCCTCCCGCTACACCACGGCTATGGAGCGACTCGCAATGGTGTCCACCGATCCGGCAATCGATATCGGGGCAGTGGCGACCAGGGTGCGCCAAAGAGGGGGAGGTGGCGCTCTGGTCCTGGTGACCGGGGTTGCCGATCGCGAGCTGTTGTCGGTGCAGCGGCTGTTATCCGCCGACTTCGGGAGCACGGTCCTGATGAGCGTGTCAAGCACCACTCCCCAGACAGTGATCGGATTCCATCGAGTCGGCGCCGCCACCGTGGTTGTCGACCCCGGAGAGGAGTGGGGCGGTGCCTGGATGAAAGCGATGAGGACATCATGGGCCGGCGTCTCGGTCAGCTAGCCGGGCTTCTCGCCCTGGGACTGGTGTTGTCGAGGGCTGGTCGGCTTGTTCAGTTCGGCGACGGTCTCCCTCCTTGGCACCTCATCCTGATATCCGCCACCCTTCTCGGAGCAATCGTCTGGTGGCTGATCAGCCAGACCACGCTGAGCACCGTGGCGGGGGCGTATCTATTCGTCCTCGGCTCGATCATCGTCTTTCTCCGTGTCGCCGTCCCCGAAACCTTGATCGCCGGTGTCATCCCCTCTGGAGACACTCTCCCGATTCTCGGTGAGCGCCTGGACGACGCCTTCCGCCTTATCCGTGGGGGGGTGGCTCCGGTCTTCCCCGAACCAGGTCTGATCGCCATCCTCGCCTTCCTCATGTGGGCCCTCGGGGGGCTTTACACCCATGGGGCACTGAGCGGGCGGCTGAATCTCATGATCATCCCGGTCGGCATCGTCTATCTCCAGTTCGCGGTGTTCGATCGGCGCCAGGCCGGGCTCTCCTGGATGATGGCCTCGGCGGCGACTCTCGGTCTGGCCCTTACCGCGGTGGCCCTGGGACGCAGCCAGAACGTGGGGCGAGCCCGTGACGAGGCTGGTCTCCCCAAGCCGCACCGGTCACCAGTCGCCGCCCTGGTCATGGCCGGGATAGTCGGGGTGGCGTCGATCGCCACCGCCACCAACGCCATGGGAATGGTCTCCGAGTACGGAAATCTCCCCTGGCGCTCACTGGGCGGTGGTTTCGGCTCAGGCCCGGGAGGAATCGCTTTCGATCGATTCGTCGACCTGAGGCAACGTCTGATCAGCCGGGAAAACGCTCTGCTCTTCCGGGCCACACTGGGGCCGGACTCCCCACCGCCGGGCCAGATCTACTGGCGAATGGAAACCCTCGATCAGTTCGACGGCATCTACTGGCGCCGTTCCAACACCCAGACCCGGGTGTACTCCCCGGGAAGCGTGATCGGAAACCCCGACCACCCCTATCAGGGCAACACTGCCACCGTGTTGCAAAGAGTCTTCATCTCTCGACTGGCAGGGGAGGTCCTGCCCACCGCGGGGGAGGCCACCACCATCCATCAGATTGCCGGCGACGGCGTGATCAACCCCCAATCGATCCGGTATGGGCGGGACTCCACTCTCTTCTACCCGGTGGGCGTCAGACCGGACGACAACTATCAGATCGAGTCGCTCTACCCACTTGTCGATCTCGATCTCGGCGCCCTGGCAACCGGTCCCGATGGTCAACTGAGCCCGATCTTCTCAGCCGCCGCCGAGGCCGGAGTGTTCACTGCCGGCCCCACGCCCGGGAACGGACATGTTCTCTCCCCCGACGAGCACGACCTGTTCACCCGGCTTCCGGCCAACACGCCGGCCGCCCTCCGCGGCATCGCGGTGACCCGTACCCGCGGCGCCACCACCAACTTCGAGAGGGCGTGGATGCTCCAGCACTGGTTCAGGGACAGCAACGACTTCACCTACTCACAGGAGGTCACCACCGGCCACGGAGCACTGGTCCTCCTGGACTGGCTCAACGAGCCCGACAGCCAGAACTATCGAACCGGATATTGTGAGCAATTCGCCGCCTCGATGGCGGTTCTGGGAAGGTTGCTGGGAATCCCCAGCCGGGTGGTCTGGGGTTTCACCCCGGGAGCCGCGGTGACCGTCGACGGGATCGAGGTGATCGAAGTCCGCGACACCAACGCTCACGCCTGGGTGGAGATGTGGATGGACGGGTTCGGATGGGTGCGGTTCGACCCGACTCCCCGCGGGGGCGTCCTCCCCTCCAGCATGACCGCCGGTTGGAACCCCGGTGAGTTCGTCCCGGAAAACCCGATAACCGGGGTTGTCGATCTTCCAGACGATCCACAGCTCACACCCTTGGACCCCGGGTTCCTCG
>CAYZKF010000121.1:0-5640 GCA_964479135.1 uncultured Acidimicrobiaceae bacterium | reverse complement strand
CCCGAAGTCCTGAGCGGCGACCACCACCTCCGGGCCTTCAGGAGCGCCATCACCCGAGTCTCCACAGGCAGCCACCAACATGGCGAGTGCCAGGAGACCCGCCCCAATGACGCGGTTGCGGGTAATCCGCATGGGTCTCTCCTTCCCGTTGAACATAGAACCGCCCTGATCGGGCGGCGGAAGGTCCAACCCTATCGACCGTTGTGGAATTCCAGGAATGTCGTCAACCGACTCGATCCAAGGAGATGGAGCCGGCACGGCGACGAACCGGCCGCCGTCCCCGCGTCCGGTCGGTTCGCTTCTCCAACCATCCGAGGATGATCTCGGTGAGCACGGCGAGGAGGGCGACGACCAGTCCACCCACGAACACCAGGACGTCGTTGCGCTGGGCAAATCCGACGAAGATGTATGTGCCCAGGGTGTTGTACCCGACCCAAGCGCTGAGAGTCACCGTCGCCACCACTGCCACGGCAGCGCTGCGAACACCAGCCATGATCAGCGGCAACCCGAGTGGGAGCTCAACCCGACGCAGCACTTCGCCCTCGGCCATTCCCATCCCGCGGGCCGCCTCGACGAGCGACCGGTCGACGCTGCGTATTGCGGTGTAGGCGTTGACGAACATGGGAGGCATCGCCAACACCACCATTGCGATCAACGTGGCCCAATACCCGAGCGGTGATCGGGTCAATGTGAAAGCCAAGGTGATGGGGAACATCACGCCGATGACCCCGAACGAAGGCAGGGCGCGCCCGATGTTGACCACCGAGACGGCGAGGAGGCCACCGCGCCGGAGGTGTCCTAGGTACACACCGCTGGGAAGGGCCACGACTGAAGCCGCGGCGAGGGCAGCTGCAGAAAGGGAAACATGGGCCCACAACAACGTGGGGAGGCCACGGTTCCCCCTCCAGTTGGCTGGATCCGTGAACCAATCGGCGACCTGGCCGATGAAATCGATCACGCCGTCGCCTTCCCCCGGCTCCAGGGGGTCGCCATCCGCTCGATGCCGACGAGGGCAGTGTCGACGACGACCGCCATCATCACCGACAACAACGTGCCCACCAGGGCTTCGGTGAGGAACTGTCGCCCGATCCCCCTGAGGATGAACACTCCGTATCCGCCCTGGCCGACCAGCACCGTCAGTGTCACCAGGCCGATGGTCGACACCGCGGCGATGCGGAGACCGGCGATGATGGCAGGCAGGGCGAGGGGCAGTTGGACGCTGAGAAAGATCCGCCGCTCGCTCATCCCCATGCCACGCGACGCCTCGGTGACATGGGCCGGCACCCCCCGGATTCCGGCGACGATATTGCGGATCAGGATGAGCAAGGTGTACGAGACCAGGGCCACCTGGGCGGTGAGAATGCTGGTCAGCCCGAACACCGGCACCAGGAAGGTGAAGAGGGCGATGGACGGGATGGTGTACAAGACTCCGGCAACCCAGGTGATCGGGGCGTAGGTGCGACGCCAGCGCAGGGCGACCACCGAGAGGCCGAGCGACAAGACCAGGCCGGCCAGGAGCGCCACCGCGGTCAGGGAGAAGTGTTCCACGGTTGCTTCCCACATGTCGTCCATGTGGCTTGCGATCCATCTCCAGTCGATCGTCATTGGATTATCTCCCGGGCGATGGTCTCCGCGGTCAACATCCCCAAGTATTGGTCGCCGTCGAATACCGCGGCAACATTGGTATGGGAGCTGACCACGGCGTCGAGCGCCTGGCGCAAGGTCGAGTCGAGACGCAGCCAGGATCGGAAGCGGCGCAAAGGAACCTCGCCCAGCGTCTCTCGCCCCACCAGGTCGTCGACCGGCGCCCAGCCGAGGAGCCGTCCGTCGTCGACCACACCTATCCAATCGACGTTGTACCTCGTCATGACCGAACGAGCCTGATCAATGGTGGCCTGAGGGGGCAAGACCGGGCCCGGATCCAACTCGGCGTTGCTGATCGGGATCAGGGACAACCGTTTCAGCCCGCGGTCGTCACCGAGGAAGTCGACGACGAACTCACTCGCCGGATCGCGGAGGATCTCGGTGGGAGTGGCGTATTGCTCGAGGACGCCGCCGACGTTGAGGATCGCCACCTTGTCTCCCACTTTTATCGCCTCGTCGATGTCGTGGGTGACCAGAACGATGGTCTTGCGCAGACGCCGTTGCAGGTCGAGGAACAGGTCCTGGAGGCGGGTTCGGATGATCGGGTCGACGGCGCCGAATGGCTCGTCCATCAGCATCACCGGGGGGTCGGCGGCCAGCGCCCGGGCCACCCCCACCCGTTGGCGCTGCCCGCCGGAAAGCTCGGCGGGATACCGGTTGCGCATCGACAGCGACAGGTCGACCATTTCGATCAGCTCGTCGACACGGGAGTCGATCTTCGTCTTGTCCCAGCCGAGCAGCCGGGGAACCGTGGCGATGTTCTCGGCAATGGTGCGGTGTGGGAAGAGCCCGATCTGTTGGATGACATACCCGATGCCACGGCGCAATTCGGGCGCACTCACATCACGGACATTCTGCCCGCCAACCAGTATCTCACCCCCGGTGGGCTCGATCAGCCGGTTGATCATCTTGAGGGTGGTGGTCTTGCCGCACCCGGAGGGACCGATGAGAACGGTGATCTCGCCCTCGGTGATGTCCAAGCTGAGATCCCCGACCGCGGGCCCTCCTGTCCCGGGGTACTCCTTGGACACATGGGTGAGGCGGATCATCGGCGTTTCGGACACTGGGCCTCCTCGACTGATCAGGACCGGTGCAAGCGAATCAGCCGACCTCCTGGAGGAAGCTCAGCACTTCGGCAACGTAGAGGTCGGGGTCGGTCTGATAGGAGTCGACATGTCCGGCGCCGG
Source organism: uncultured Acidimicrobiaceae bacterium (assembly GCA_964479135.1). Lineage (GTDB taxonomy): Bacteria > Actinomycetota > Acidimicrobiia > Spongiisociales > ZC4RG35 > ZC4RG35. The sequence goes on along the minus strand of CAYZKF010000121.1, from coordinate 2,809 downwards.
TCACCCGGACCAATCGGACCAGCCCGGGCGCGGAGTCGGCGAACCTGAGACTCTGCGACACCGGGACGGTCTCGTCTTCGTCCCCATGGATGACCAAGACCGGAACCCGAAGCGAGGCCTCGGCCCGCGACGGGTAGTCGAGAGACTTCCAATTGACTCCGATACGAAGCGAGGTCATGAACTTGGCTGTTGCGCTCAAGGTTGGTGGAACGTTGAAAGGGAGGATCGGGAGCTCTCGTTTCGAGGCGGCAAAGTCGACGGTGTCACCCATGTCGATATTGGGCGAGTCGAGAATGATCCCCTTCACCGGGTCCAGGTTGTGACGGAAGGCGAAGGAGAGGACGTGCGACCCTCCGGTGCTGAACCCCACGAAGACGATGTTATCGGCTCCGTTGGCCCGGGCGTGCTCGAAGGCACCGGCGACATCGGCCCACTCGGTGCCGCCGTACTGGTAATACCCGCTGGGATCCTCAGGTTGGCCCTCGTCGTTGCGGTAGGTGATGGAGAGTTGGGGGTAGCCAGCCCTTTGAAGGACCGGGAAGAGGTGTTCGGCCTCGTCCGGGGTGGCGCCTTTGCCGTGGACGTGGATCACCCATGTTGAGCCTTGTGCCGGCAGATACCAGGCATCCATCTCCCCCAGCGGCGTCGAGTACGACACCTCCTCGATCTCGAAGTCGCCGGTGGCCAGGACGATCGAGTCGGGTTCGGGGCTGAAGGCATCCTCGATGAGCACGCCGGAGAAGTACCACCCGCCGAAGAGGTGGAAAGCCACGGTGACCGCCACCAAGGTCCAGAAAAGCGGGCGGAGCAGAGAACGAGACCTCATGGGCGCCTGATTCTGGCCGCTCTCATCCCACAGGCAAAGACAAACCTCCGACCAGGTACTCGTCGTGGTCGGTGACCGGGATCGGATCCTCGCCGAAGTCGGGCTCCAGCTCCCAAGCCTCCTCGATGGTCCCGTCGACCCTCACCGAGACGGCGTCCTCCATCACCGAACCAACCGGAGCGGTGCCGGCGTCGAGCAGCCGCTCCCGGCGAACCAGCCCGATGAGACGCCCCTCCTCGGCGACGGCCAGGGTGTTCTCGGCATGGAAACGCAAGGTGTCGGTGGCCTGGCGCAAGGGAGCGACATAAACCGGCTCGCCCATGAATCGGAACACCCGGTCGGGTGCGCTCCGCACCACGATCGCACCGGCCTGGGCGGTTCGCCGAAGACGGGCACCTGGCCCGAACATGGCGCGTTGCAGCCACGATCCGCCGGGAGCGCCCAAAACCACCAGCGCCCCTTCGTCGAGACCTTCGACCAGACCGTCCATGCCATCGACCTCGACCACCCGACCGGAGATCTCGGGGACACTGGTCCCGATGCGATCCAATACTTCGACCGCTCCAGGTGCCCCGTCGAATGGAACCAAGGCCGACACCATCTCGGACGGGACACCCAGGGCATGGCCGAGCCGGGCGGCCACTGTTGCCGCCAACAGCGAGTGGGGGCCACCACCGACTGCGGCGACGACACTGGTCACCTTCTCCGGCTGGAAATCGACGGGGACCGCCACGCTGACCAGCTCGAAGTCACCGGGGAGCTTCTTGGCGACCAGGAGGTCGGCGCGGCGATCGATGCACTCGATCACCAGATCGCCGCCGATGCGGGCCGGCTCGCCTTCCGCCGCCAGCAGGGCGGCGAGCTCGACACATCCCCGCCCCCGAGTCCAAACCACCGCCAGGTGATCGGCGTGGGTCGGTCTCGGGCTCATCTCGGGCTGTGAGTCTGCCACCGGTTGCTCCTCGAAGTTCGTCATCCCATTGGGTCGGCGGTCTCTCCCCAGGCTCGAGGGGTCCCTACTTGGACCAGCCATCCCTGTGGATGGTGATGTTGGCAGGATCCGGCGCCCTGTCCAGACTCGAGGATCGTCGGTCGCTCTCGGGGTGACCAACGGTGATCACTCCGATCGGGACCTGATCAGGTGGCAGTCCGATGAGACCTGCCAGTTCGGGCAGCGAATGGACTCCGAGGAAGCCGGCCGCGAGACCCTCGTCGACTGCGGCAAGGAGCACGGCCATGAGGGCGGCGCCGGCGTCAACCCACCAATAGGGGACCGGCCATTCGATGGGCCGGCCGTCCTCCCCCAGCTTGTCGGGCTCGTCGTAACGAAGCCGGTAGACCTGCTCGCTCACCGAGAGGACTACATGGGCTGGGGCTTTCGAGATCCACCGATCAAAACCAGCGGCCACATAAGACTCCTCGGAGCCGAGTGCTGCGATCTCGCGGCGGATCGCTTCGTCGGTGACCAGGACCACACCAAGGGCCTGGCTGTTCCCTGCCGACGGAGCTCGGAGAGCCGCGGCGGCAACCCGCTGCAACACCGCGATGTCGACTGGGCGATCGGCGTAGTTGCGAACCATTCGCCTCCGGGCGAGGACTGTGGAGAATTCCATCCCCCAATCCTCGCACGAAGCAGCCCGGTGAGAGCCGGGCCGGGGCTGGCGGGTGGCCCCACTCACCGGTCGATGCGATACTCGACCAGGGTGGCCTACCAGATCGTCTCGACTTCCAACGCCCGGGTAAAACGACTGGCCCGACTCGGTGATCGTCGGCATCGCGACCACGAAGGAGTCTTCGTCATCGAAGGCCCGAGGATGTTCAACCGGGCGATCGAGGCCGGGCTGATACCGATCGAGATCTACGGTGACGGCACAGTCGAGCTCGACGACATCGAGATGGTGACGGTCGCCCCGTCGGTGCTCGACCGGGTGTCCTACCGGAAGCGGTCGGAGGGCCTGCTCGCCGTCTTCCCCCAGACCCGGA
>CAYZKF010000120.1:0-5686 GCA_964479135.1 uncultured Acidimicrobiaceae bacterium | reverse complement strand
ATAGTTGACTCCAAGGAAGTCGATGGGCTCGACCGCTGCGGCAAGGGCCGAAGGGTCTATCAGGTCGCTCACCCCGTATTTGTCCATGTAACCCAACACCTCGTCGGGGTATCCGCCTTCGAAGACAGCATCGAGGAACAGCCGGTTCTGGACGGCGTCGACGCCCGCAGCAGCCTCTCTGGCCTCGGGGGTGTCCCGCGCCGGCCACGCCGGGATCAGATTGAGCACAATCCCCAACTTGTCCTCGGGCTGGGGGTTGACCTCTCGCATCGCCGCCACCGCGCCGTGGTGGGCCAGCATGAGATGATGCGCCACGACGAAAGACGCCCCAGGATCCGTCATTCCCGGGGCATGCTCACCTGCACTGTGACCGAGGAAAGCGGTACACCACGGTTCGTTGAAGGTAGCCCACATCTGGATCAGGTCACCCAAGGCGGTCTTGGCGGCGATCGCGTACTCGATGAACCAGTCGACCGACTCGGGATTGCGCCAACCGCCGCGGTCCTCGAGCGCCTGGGGGAGATCCCAGTGGTAGAGGGTGGTGCAGGGACGGATCCCGTGATTGAGCAGCTCTTTGCACAACGCCCGGTAGAAGTCGACACCTTCCTGGTTGACCCGGCCGGTTCCCTCAGGGAGCAGACGTGACCAGGAGAGGGAGAACCGGTAGGAATTCACCCCGAGCCCGGCCATCAAGGCGACGTCCTCGGGGTACCGGTGATAGTGGTCCACAGCGATGTCGCCGGTATCGCCGTTGAAGGTCCGCCCGGGTGTATGGGAGAAGGTGTCCCAGATCGACGGGCCCCGCCCGCCTTCGCTGACCGCTCCCTCTACCTGGTAAGAGGCGCTGGCCACTCCCCACAGAAAGCCGTTACCGAAATCGGAAGCACGCACCAGCCCGGGCTGATCACCTGCACTGCTCACAGTCACCACCTACTTCTGCACACCGGAAAGATCGATGCCCTTGAGGAAGACCCTCTGGGCGAAGAGGAAGACAACGACGGGGATGATCAAGGCAAGCATGGCTCCCGCCTGGATCAGTTCGGGGGAACTGTCATATTGAGTGTTGAAAAAGCGCAGCCCCACCGAGATCGGCTGGAGATCGCGCCGGGTCGACAGGTAGATCATCGGCTCGAAGAAGTCGTTCCAGGCGAAGTAGAAATGGAAGAGCGACACTGCCACGATCGCCGCCTTCATCTGGGGGAGGACCACCGACACCAGGGTGCGGAATGGCCCTGCCCCGTCGATATAGGCGGCCTCGTCGAGCTCATAGGGGATGGTGAGGAAGTATTGGCGGAGGAGGAAGACGTTGAAGGCATTGGCGAAGAAGTGGGGCACGATGAGGGGAAGCCAGGTGTCGATCCAGCCGATGCGGAAGAAGAGGACGTATTTGGGCACCAGGGTGACAAACCCGGGGAGGATGATGGTGGCGATCAACACCACCATGATGGTTCGGCCAAAGGGGATCCTGAACCTCGCCAGACCGTATGCGACCAGGATCGAGGACAGGACAGCTCCAACCGTCCCCACTCCGGCGATGACCACGGTGTTGCGGAGGAGTTGGGGGAAGTTCATCAGACTCCAGGCCCGCTCGTAGTTGACCCAGTTGGGACTGAACTCGATGGCACGTTCGATCGTCCGCCAGTTGCCGGCCCATTCGATGGGACCGGCCTCGACATCGCCTGGGTCGATGAACACACTCGACTGCCGGCCCGGCTGGAGCATGGCGAGATCGCGGATCTCGCCGTCGGGGAAGGGAACGGCGAACATGTCGAGATCCCTCCCCTCATATTCGAAGGTGGCTGGCGACATGGGGAGCACCGTGTCCTGAGGGTTGGTGATCTGAGCCTTGGTCTTGACCGACGACACCACCATGTACCCGAGCGGCATCAGGAAGACGAAGAGGAACAGACCGGCAAGCCCGGTGACCAGCCAGCTGGTCGTCTTCCGCTTCCGGTATCTCGGCTTTCCGGTGGCCGCCGGAACGGTGGTCTTGGGTCGCTCCAATGTGGCAGTCATCGGCTCGCCTTGTACTCGTAGTGCACCCAGTATTTGGCCGACCAGAACAACAACCCGGTGACCGTCACCGCGGCCACGAACAAGCCCCAGGCCAGCGTGGCCGCATAAGCCATGTCGAAGAACTGGAACCCGTTCCTGAAGAAGTAGAGGGCGTAGAAGTTGGTGTATCCGGCGGGGGCCCCGCTCCCGTTGTTGAGGACGAACGGCACCAGGAAGTAGTTGAAGATCCCGATCAAGGCGATTATCAGGTTGTAGAAGATGATCGGGGTGACGATGGGGAGGGTGATGTTGCGGAACAGCCTCCACTCGTTGGCGCCGTCGATCTTGGCAGCGTCGTAGAGGTTCTTGTCGACGGAGTTCATCGAGGCGATGAAGATGATCATGGCGTTGCCCACACCCCAGAGTCCGATGAACACCAACGACGGGTAGATCCAGGTGGTGTCGAGGAACCACTCCGGGCCGCGGATGCCCACCTGGGCGAGGATCTTGTTGACCCAACCTCTCTGGCCGTTCATGACCCCGCCGAAAATGATCACCGCGGCGACGAATGGGATGATGGAGGGCATGAAAAACATTGCCCGGAAGGTGTTCTTCGCCTTGAGCGCCTTGGAGACCAGCAGGTAGGCCAGGCCCATCGGTACCAGGATGGCGGCGGGGAGGGCGTACATCGCGAACCTGATCGTCACCCAGGCGGTCCTCCGCACCTCGGGGTCGGCAAAGAACCGCTCCCAGTTGGCCAGTCCGACGAAGCTGGTGGGGCGATTGGAGACCAGGTTGAAGTCGGTGAGGGAAAACCACAACGAGGCGACCATCGGGCCGGCATACCACAGGAAAAACCCGATGATCCAGGGAGCGACGAACCACAACCCGGCCCGGCCCCGCTTCCGGGCCAGGGTGCCGCGATGTCTGGGTTCGAAGGGGGCGGCCGGGCCGGCCGCCCCCTTGTCAACTTCGACCAGCGTCACTGCTGGCTCTTCCTATCGGTCATCACCGGGTGAATATCGCATTCAGCTGCTGTTCCAAGTCAGCGATCGCTGCATCGACGTCCACGTTCGGGTCGGTGGAGAGTGTCCTCTCCAGGACTTCCATCGTCACCTTGTACTCCTGCCAGGAGTCGTTGGGCGTGGCCCCTTCGAACGAAGTCGAGGCGAACTGGGCGCTGTCCACCGCCACCTGCCAGTTGACCCCCTGCGGGTACCGCTCGTCGAGCCCCGCAAAGAAGGCATCGGTGTCGGCAGCGATTGCCGGCGCCGCCCCGTAGGCCAGCAGCAGGTCGAGCGAACCGTCGGTCACCATGTTCCAGAGGACCTCGAAGGTGGCCGCACGATCGGCGGAGCCGCCCTGGAGGATCCGGAAGGTGTCGGCGTGCATGTTGGTGGTCACCGACCCGTTGCGGGAAGGCATCACCGCGATGTCGAAGAAGTCGCCGGCACTGTCATCCGAGGAGATACAGCAGGTGTACCACAGATGGGTCACCGCCATCGCCAGGTTGCCTGACTGGAACACGTTGGAACCGAAGAGGTCGATCTCGGCCTGGCTGGGCATGAAGCCGACCTCCCAGATGGCGTCGTGCCACCAATTCCACTCGTCCTTCCAGCTCTGGGGGATCGAGGCGTTGCCATTCTGGTCGAACGGGAAGCCTTCACCCCACTGGTTGCCCTGCTGATAGAGCTGGGCGATCCACTGCCAGTGGAAGCCCCACTGCACGGTGCGCTCGTTGTCGAAGCCATCCTCGGTGGCATCGAGACCGTTCTCGTCCACAGTGAGGATGGCGGCGATCTCCGCCACCTTGTCGTAGTCCCAGACTCCCTCGTAATCAGTGCCCGCGCCGTAGATGGCGGTCCCGTCGGGACCGTATTCCTGGGGCGGGTAGGGCAGCCCGGCCTCGTCGAACAGGTCACGGTTGTAGTAGACGAACGAGGGGAAGCTGGCGAAGGGAAGCCCGAGAAGGGCTCCGGTCGCATCCCGACCCGCGTCCACCTGTCCCTGTGGCCAGCACAAGCTGACGTCGACTCCGGCGGCGTCGACCAACGGCTGCAGGTCCTCGTAGAGACCGGCGAAGGCGTTGGCACCGTCGCTTCCCACCGGGCCGATGATATCGGGGGCATTCCCTGCGGTGATCTGGGTGGCCAGCGCTTCGTAGGCGACATCGTTGTCGACATACTCGACGACCAGGGTTATCCGATCCTGGGAGTCGTTGAATGCCTCGACGAAGGCGTCCTGAGCCGCGATCTGCTCGGGCTGGGCGCCAGCGCCCAATCCGACGAACCAACGGACCTCACCGGTGGCTTCGGTGTCGAGCACCTGGCCCTTACACTCGGTGCCGACCATGTCCCCTTCGGTGGTGGTGGTTCCACCACTCGGCGCCGTGGTGCCTGGGCCGGCGGTGGTGGTGGGTTGGTCACCACCCTCACTTGGGCTGCAAGCCGCGACGATCATCGCCAGAGCTGCCACCACGGCAAAGCTCTTCCATCGTCTCATTGGGTTTCTTCCTCCTTGGTGCCCGGGTGTAAGTACCGGGGACGGTTACCCGTCCTCGGGGTCAGCCCCCGGAGCGGTGGCTGGCCCTTTTGCCATTTCCGGATCATCCCGAGGCTCTCCGTGCCGTCGACTGGCGTATCACCAGCTCGGTGGGGAGAAGAACCCTTCCGGGCCCTCCATCGGGTTTGTCCAGAATCCTCAAAAGTGTCCGCGCCGCCTCATGGCCGATCTCAGGGATCCCCTGGCGGATGGTGGTCAGTGGCGGGTCGAGGGTTGCGGCGAAGTCGAGATCGTCGAAGCCGGCGAGGGCGACGTCTCCCGGCACCGACAGGCCACGCTCTCTGATGGCGTTGAGCGCCCCCAGGGCGGTGTAGTCGTTGGCGGCGAAAATGGCGTCGACCCCGCCATCGAGGAGGGTGAGGGCTGCCTCGTAGCCCCCTTGTGTGGTGTAGTCCCCCTCGACCGAAAGCCCTTCGGGGGAAAGACCGGCCCGGCGCATCGACTTCTCGAACCCGATACGACGCCACCTACCGGAGACACTGTCCACCCGACCGGTGATATGACCGATCCTGGTCGCTCCGGTGCGAATGAGATGATCGGTGACGGCCTCGGCGGCCGACTCGTTGTCGATGTCCACATAGCTGACATCACGGTCGGCAGTTCGATGGCCGACGAGCACCACAGGGAGACCCGAGGAACGGATCCCGTCGACCAGCTGGTCGTCCATGGAGTCGGCGGTGACGATATAGCCGTCGAGCATCCCCATCCCGAGAATCTGGTCGAGGGTCTCCTGCTTGGTCCGGTTCCCCAGCCACAACATCATCCCCGCCGCTTGTTGGGAGAGGGAATCACAGATCCCGGTGAGCAGGGCGGCGAAGTAGCCGTCGGAGAACACCAGGGGAGCGGCGACGTGCATGACCACCCCGACCACCCCGGTACGCCCACTGGCCAAATTCCTCGCTGCCAGGTTGGGTCGGTAACCGGTGGTCTCGATGACCTCGAGAACCTTCTGGCGAGATGCCGGAGAAACCGATCTGCCGTTGATCACCCGGGAGACCGTGGCACGCGAGACACCGCTGAGCTCGGCGAGATCTTGATGGAGACGCTCGCCACCCGCTCGGCCTCGCCGGGGGTGGCGGTCACGCTGCACCGCCGCAACGGACGCACCCTGGCGGTGGAGATCAGCGCC
>CAYZKF010000119.1:0-5749 GCA_964479135.1 uncultured Acidimicrobiaceae bacterium | reverse complement strand
AAGTTCATCGTCCAGGCACTGCAGTGTCCGAGGCCCTGGGAGGCCAGTGACTGGGATCCGGTCAGATTGGCGGCGAAGGCGCCGACCCCGAAGCAGGCGGTGGGTGAGCCCATCGGGACCGGCTTGATGTACTCGGCGGTGGCACTGCGAGTCATCGTCAACGCCTCTATGCCGAACACCTTGAGGAAGAAGGTGGGGACGGTCGAGGTGACGTTGACTTCGAGCCGATTCTCGGAGAGAGCCTGCCAGGTGAGGCTGTCCGGCCCGCCACCGGCGATGGGGTTGCCGTTGACCGTGCCGATGTCCCACCCGTTGGCGTTGGCTCCGTTGACTGCCTGGGCAGAGACCTGGGCGGTGTTGGCGGGGAGATGGACGACGCCGGCCAGGGCGGAGGCGTCGGCGCCGCGTTGTACCCGAGAGCCGTTGAGGTAAAGCCATCCGAGGTCGACGGCGAAGGCGGTCATCCCAATGAGGAGGACCAGCATGATCGCCACGAAGGGGAGGGCGACACCTCGGTCGTCGCCACGCTGACCGAGCTCTCTGAGTGTTCTGATCATGTCTCTCATATCTCTCTCACGTCCCTGGGAAGAAGGCTTTCGGCTCGAGACGAGTGATGGTTCGCTCGTCGATCTGAACTGATCCCCGGAATGGCGGGAAACCGGTGATCCAGTCGTGGTTCATTTGGATGCGCACCCCGATGATGTCGGGGCTGACGGCGGGACCGACGCTGACCTCCCGGTTGCTCGTCGGCCACCCAGTCGAGTCGACGTCCCAGGTGTCATCCACCTCGGCAGGCACCGAACATTTGGCCGGGCCTCCTCCGACATAGAGGCCGGTGTTGGGGCCTTCGAGGACCGCACCGTTCGGTGATGCCCGGTAGATCTCGATCGCCGCCATCCGGTTGAGGTCTCGGGCGGTGGCCAGCCCCTCGATCCCGAGAAGGATGGCACAGTCGGCCAGGGGGTCGTCGCCGGCGAGGGCACCGATACGGGCCGCCTCGCGGGACAGGTAGGAGACGGTGAGGTAGTCCTTGAACACCATGCCCAACTCGAGGATGCCCATGATGATCAGGATGAGGATGGGGAAGACCAACGACGCCTCGATCAGGGTCGCGCCCTTATCCCTCGACCTCTTGTGACCGTTCATTGAGTCCCGTCCGCAGTCTTCTTCGGCTGTTTCGCTTTGTTGTCGGTTATCGACTTGACGCACCCCGCCTTGAGAAAGCGGGCTAGGTCGTTAGTCCTTACTGCATGGCTCAGACTGCCCCGAGAGGGGTAAAAGCGATGTCAACACCTGGAAAACGGACTAGGTCGGGAGACTCAGCTGTGTTGGGCGGTGAGCTATGGGACCAAGTGGATCGGGTTGCCCACGATGTAAGCTCGCCAGGTGGTGGTGTCGTTGACTCCACCGGAGTAGTTGTAGTTGATCTTCCACCAACAGTTGTTCCCTGCCGACTCGCAGTCGTATGTGGCCGGAAGGCTCACTTCGAGCTTGACCCACCTGTCGTCGTATCGAAGGTTGGGGTCGGAGTTGTTGGCCTGGAATTGGCAGGGTGTCCTCTGACCCTGATCGGTCCAGGGTCCGGTCATGACTCCCACGGCTCGCGTCCACATCCGGCAGGTGTCAAACATCGTCCAGCTTCCAGCTCCGTTGGGACCCATCAGCTGGACGAACCCGTTGCCTTCGCCAGGGTCGAAGAGTTCGACGACAAAGGTACGACCTTTGTATCCCGGGCTGACCTCGGCCAGATAGAAGTCGGTGACGCTGCCCGCGGCGTTGTTGTAGATCGACATGTCGCCCAGTGCGAACAACTTGGCGGTGGGGCTGACATGCAGCCCGTAGCGGTTGAGTCCCGACCACTGGACCTGGCTCGGTTCCAGCACCCGGATCTGGAGGACATAGATCCCGGCGCTGGCGCCGGTGACCGTGAAGCACGACGCCGGGGACTCGAGGGCGTATGAAGCGTCGGATGCCACTTGTGGTCGGGGGTTCCAGGTATGGCTGCAGAGCACCGGGTTGTTGGAGATGTCCATGGGATCGGAATCTGGTCCGTAGAGCGTGGTCACGATGCTCTGCCCGCAGGCGGGGTCGGTGCTGTTGCCCCAAGCTCCCGACTCGCATCCCCGGTCACCGGTGCGATGGCCGTCACCGGTGTTCACCCCACCCGAAGTGTTGTGGAAAGCCATATCGACAAAGGACACGGTGAAGGATGCGCCGGGAGTGGTTTCGATCCCGTAGAGGTAGCCTCGATCGCGGTGGATGGGGTTGGAGGCTCCACATCCGGTCCCGCTTCCGTTGACACATATCGACGAGTAGGCGTCACCCATGGCGCGTCGGGTGTACTTGCCGTGAACGTTGGCCCAGAAGTTGGGTTGGCCGGTGCAGCCTGGCTCCCTCGGGTCGCAGACGTTCCCGAATTGGTTGTCCGGGCTCCCCAGAGGCAAAGGCGGGACGAACTCGGCACGCGCCGACCGCTTGATCATCTGTGTCTCCCGACCGAAGACCTTGAGGAAGAAGGTCTGCACCGTGTCGGTGACCGTTACCTCGATCTGATTGGGCTCCCCGGCGACCGGGGCGACGGCAACTGAGGTCGTCGGGTTGACGGAGGTATCCGGGACATAGCCGTTGGTGGAGGCAAGTTGCACGGCGTCGATTTCGGCTTGGTCGAAGTCGTGGGGCATGTGGATCACTCCGGCCAGTGCCGCGGCGTCGGCGGCTCTCTGCACCTTGGTGGTGTTCAAGTAGAACCAGCCGAGATCGACGGCAAAGGCGGCGAGACCGATGAGCACGGTCATCATCAGGGCGATGATGGGGAGGGTGGCGCCGCGTTCGGCCCGGGGATCGCTCCGATGATGTAGTCCTGAGTAATTCACATCAACCTCTCGTGTTGGGTTCGATACGCATGATCGCCCGGTCGGTCCAGGTCGCATCGAAGAGGGGCATCAGCCCGGTGATGCTGTCGTGGTCGAACGTGACCTCGACCCCGAGGACGTCGAGGTTGTCGATCTTGTTGTTGCGGGTCGCTGCCGGCCAACCGACGCTGTTGGTGGTCCAGGAGAAGCTGTTGGTGGCGCAGTTCGAGGTGGCGAGCGTGTAAGAGTTGACGCTGGGCTCGATCACCTCTCCGTCGGTGTCGGACTTGTAGATGCGGACCGAGATCAGCCGGCCATGTTCGATGGCACAAGAGGCCTTGGCAACCACTTCGAGTATGAGGTCGTCGGCGTCCACTCCACCCTCGTCGTAATTGCCCGCGGATGAGCCAACCCGGGCTCCTTCTCGTGTGGCGTTGCTCACCGCCAGCCAATCGATGAGCGAGAATCCGACTTCGGACAATCCAATCGCCAGCATGATGAGCAGGGGCATCACGAATGCAGCCTCGACTACCGAGGCTCCTCGTTCGCTCCGGGACCTGCGAGGGCGTAGGTGTATCGAGCTTCTCATCCGTCGGTGTCGAAGATCTGAGGTTCTAGGTGGTACTCGACGCGAGAGGTGTAGGTGCTCACGCCGGCGAACAGCCCTGTTATCCACTTGTGGTCGTAGGTCACACTCACCCCGAGGGTGTCGGTGGAGGGTGCGGCGACATCCCGATTCTGGGGGTCCCACAGCGGAACCACGTATGGAGGTGTTGGCAGAGCAGGGTTCGGACAGGGGGTCCAATCGCAACAATCGACACCTGCGCAGTTGGCTCCAGGCGTGTATTGGTAGTCCGTGCCCAATCCTGTGATGGCGTTGTAGATGCGGGCGTTCTGAATGGTGATCGATGCCGCCCCCAGATGGCGTCCCACCTCGTTGAGGATCAGGTAGTCGGCCGCGATGTCATCGCCAAACGTCGCACCGGCTCGTGCCCCCTCCCGGGTGGCGTGACTCACGGTGAGCCAGTCCTTGAAGGCCAGCCCGAACTCGGCGATGGCGAAAATGGTGAGGAAGAGGAGCGGGAAGACGATCGCTGCCTCGATGAGGGTGGCGCCCCGGTCCCGGGTTCGTCTGAAGCTCTGCAACTGACTCTGTCTCCTAACTCAATTTGTTGCCGATGATGTATCGGCTGGTGACCCTGCGAGTTGACCACCACTTACAGTGAGAAGAGAGCACTTATGGTGATCGTCAGGTGATAAACACAGGATCAAGCGGAGACTCTTTTCGACTCGTTCAGGGATTCTCCGACTTCGGGCGAACCCGGCGAGCCGATGCGTTGGAAACCCTATTCGGGTGGTGTCATCCGCTTTGGGCGATGAGACGGCGGTTTTTGAACTTCGCCTTGACGAAGTCGGAGTTCATCATTGCGATGAAGTCGATCGATATCGACTTGGGACAGGCCGCCTCACACTCGGCGTGGTTGGTACACGACCCGAAGTAGTGCTCCATCACCTCGACCATCCGCTCGGTCCGCGCCCACCGCTCCGCCTGGCCCTGGGGGAGGAGGTTGAGATGGCTGATCTTGGCCGCGGTGAACAGATTGGCCGCTCCGTTGGGACAGGCGGCGACGCAGGCCCCGCACCCGATGCAGGCGGCGGCGTCGAAGGCGGTGTCGGCCACCGGTTTGGGAATGGGAATCAGGTTGGCATCGGGGGCCGACCCGGTCTCGACCGTGATATATCCGCCGGCCTCGATGATCCGATCGAACGCCGACCGGTCTACCACCAGGTCCCGGACCAGGGGGAATCCGGAGGCTCGCCATGGCTCGACGACGATGGTGGCTCCGTCGGCGAACTTGCGCATGTGGAGTTGGCAGGTGGCCGTTCCCAGTTGGGGGCCGTGGGCCTGACCGTTGATCATCACCCCACAGGCCCCACAGATCCCCTCACGGCAGTCGTGGTCGAAGGCCACCGGCTCTTCGCCCTGGTTGGTGAGACGTTCGTTGAGCACGTCGAGCATCTCGAGAAACGACATCTCCTCGGATATCCCGTCGACCTGGTAGGTCTTGAACCCCCCGGGCCTGTCCGGCCCCTCCTGACGCCAAACCTGGAGAGTGATGTTCATGTCAGGTACCCCGTAACCCGTACCCCGTACCCCGAAGAAGGCACCCGGTTGGTACGGGGTACCAGGTACGGGGTACAGGTAGGCGGAGCCGAAGGCGTCATTTGTAGCTCCTGGTGGTCAGGGCGACGTGTTCGAACTCGAGCTCTTCTTTGTGGAGGTTGGGCCGGGTGGCATCACCCGACCACTCCCAGGCGGCGACATGAGCAAAGTTCTCGTCGTCGCGCATCGCCTCACCCTCATCGTTCTGATGCTCCTCGCGGAAATGGCCGCCACATGACTCCTCACGGGCCAGGGCGTCGAGACACATCACGGTTGCCAGCTCGAAGAAGTCGTCGACCCGTCCTGCCCGCTCCAGGCTCTGGTTGAGGGTGTCGCCCGAACCGAGTATCCGCACGTCGGACTTGAACTCCTCGTGGAGAGCGGGGATCTCGGATATGGCCTTCTCCAGCCCGGGGGCGTTCCGGGCCATCCCACAGTGTTCGAGCATGATCTTGCCCAACTCCTTGTGGAACCAGTCGACCGACCGGCTGCCCCCTGACGCCAGGTACCCCTCGACCCTCCCCGCAACCTCGTCGGCGGCACCCTCGAAAACCGGGTCGTCGGTGAGCACCGGAGGCTGGTTGAGGTAGCCGGTCAGATAGTCGCCGATGGTGTAGGGGAGGACGAAGTAGCCGTCGGCGAGACCCTGCATCAAAGCCGATGCACCGAGACGGTTGGCACCGTGGTCGGAGAAGTTGGCCTCACCGATGGCGTAGAGGCCGGGGACGGTGGT
>CAYZKF010000118.1:0-5819 GCA_964479135.1 uncultured Acidimicrobiaceae bacterium | reverse complement strand
TCGACCCGGTCGAAGCGGTGGCGGTTCAGCTTCTGGTGATGTACCTGGTGCTAGGGACCGCGGCACTGTGCGTCGTCGCCACCGTCACTGCGATAACCAGAGGTGCAGTCACCAGCGATCTCCTCGTCGCTGACTGGGTCAATGAAGAGGAGGAAGACGACTCCTGATCAGATCTGCTTGACGACCCTTCTCGCGAGCACATCATCCTGAGCGGCATCATCTCATCAGCTGAGATCATCCGGCGGAGATGCCAAACGCCGCGCCCGCCCTCTGCAATAGAGCTCAACCGGATCGGGCAGATCATCCAACCGGCGCGTATAACTCAGAGACACCACTCGACACTAACCAGGCGGCCTCTTGCCTCGGCACCGACACCTGTCGGGGTGTTTGCCACAACCGTCCCGATGCCTCGAGATCTCGAGAGGTAGGGCAAGGCGACCTCAAACAGAGCATGCCCATCTGTCGTCGATTTGCTGCGGCTCCAATCACTGACCCTTGGGCAGGATGATGTTGGTTGTGGTGGCAGTGCATTGCATTCGATGCGTCCCCCTTCCGTTCTCTGGGGACACATAGCTGCCAGGCCCGGTTTGGAGCACCACGTAGTAGTCGACGACGGCCGGGTAATCACTTTCGGCGATTGTGTAGGAGACCATCGGCGTCCCAGATGGACTGCACAGCGCGCTTCCTTCTGATGAGTCGCTGGGGTCGGGCACTATGCACACTTCGACATCGGAGACGTCGGGCTGCTCGGCAAAGGCTGAAGCATCCACGAGGAGCGTCTCTGGGCCGACGTTTCCGCTACAAACGGTGGAGCCACTGCAGCCAGCAACCACCGCGAGGGCAGCGATTCCTGCTCGTTTCACCGTTCCCTTGAGCATGATGCCAGCCTAGATCTCAGGTAAGGGCTGGGGCTGCGACTCCGGCAGATCGGAGTCGATGAGCTCGCTACGAAGGTGGTGGGACCGTCAGGATCACCGCGCTGGAGGTGCCGCTCTGGTGCAGGTTCCGGATATGGGGCGGTTCGGCTACCGAGCGAGTGGCGACTGCGTGGCGGATGTCGGCACCTCTCGAGGATCAGATCTCCTGGAGGGCGACCAGGATCTGTTCGAGTGCAGCCTTGGCGTCGGCGAAGTACATCAAGGTCTTCTCGTTGTAGAAGAGGGGGTTGTCGATCCCGGCGAACCCCGGCGAGAGGCTTCTTTTGACCACGATGACCCGCTCCGCCCGGTCCACGTTGAAGATCGGCATTCCGTAGATCGGTGACCCCGGATCGTCACGAGCCGACGGATTGACCACGTCGTTGGCTCCGAGGATGAGGACCGCGTCGGTCTGGGGCATCTGGGGGTCGGCCTGTTCCAGGTCGAGGAGTTGCTCGTAGGGGACGTCGGCCTCGGCGAGCAGAACGTTCATGTGGCCGGGCATCCGCCCCGCCACCGGGTGGATCGCGTAGTGGACCACGATGCCCTTCTCCTCGAGGGCCATCGCCAGGTCGCGGGCGGCATGTTGGGCCTGGGCGACCGCAAGCCCATAGCCGGGGACGATCAACACCCGGTTGGCGTATCCGAGGGCTATGGCGACATCGTCGGCGTCGGCATCGTTGACCGGGCGATCGGAGAAGCCCGCGGTGGCCCCCCCGGGGCCAACCGCTCCAAACCCGGCGAATAGGACATTGGCCAGCGAGCGGTTCATCGCCTCGGTCATCTGGATGGTGAGGATGAGACCGGCGGCGCCGACCAGGGCTCCCCCGATGATCAGAGCGTTGTTGGAGATGACAAACCCTGCCGCCGATGCGGCCAGACCGGAGAACGAGTTGAGCAGGGAGATCACCACCGGCATGTCGGCGCCTCCGATGGGGAGCACGCCAAGCACGCCGATCACCAGAGCCACCGCGGCCAACACCCAGTAGCCGGTCGTCGACTGGGCGACGAAGGTCCAGATGGCGAATCCGAAGATGGTGAGGGCAAGGAGTCCGTTGATCGCCCGCTGGCCGGTGAAGAGGATCGGGCTCCCGGTGACCAGACCTTGGAGCTTGGCGAAGGCGACCAGGCTCCCGGTGAAGGTGACCGCGCCGATCGCGGTGGAGATAAGGATGGTCACCGTGGTCTCCGTGGCCACCGAGGCGAGCTGGGTGGCCACCACCACCTCGCCGGCGACCAGGGCAGAGGCGATCCCCCCGAAACCGTTGAGCAGCGCCACCATCTGGGGCATGGCCGTCATCTGGACACGTAGGGCAGCGAAGGCTCCGATGATCGCACCCAATGCCAGGCCACCGAGGACGATGCCCCAGCTGAGGATCTCCTGGTCGACCAGGGTGATCACGATGGCCGCCAGCATCCCGCCCGCCGCGATCAGGTTCCCCGAGCGGGCGGTCCTCGGCCCGCTCAACCTCTTGAGGCCGACGATGAAGGCGACGGCACAACCGAGATAGAGGATCTCGATCATCCGGCCTCTTCCTCGTCTCTACGGGTCGGACGCCGGAACATGCCCAGCATGCGGTCGGTGACCATGAAACCGCCGACCACGTTGATGGTGGCGGTGACCACGGCGAGAAAGCCGAGTATCTGGGCCAGTGGGGTGGCGCCGACCCCGGCAGCGGTGACCGCTCCGATCACGGTTATCCCGGAGATCGCATTGGCCCCCGACATCAGAGGGGTATGGAGGGTGCGGGGGACCTTGGAGATCACCTCGAGGCCGACGAAAGCGGCCAGGACGAAAACGGTGATCCCGACAACCAAAGGGCTCATGGGTGCTCGTCCAGGTGAAGGATCCGCCGGACCACGGGGTGAACCACTCGCCCCGAGCGGGTAATGCAAGCCTCCGAGATGACCTCGTCGTCGAAGTCGGGGGCGAGGCCGGCCTCGTCGTCGGTCATCCGGTCGAGGAATGCCACGATGTTCCGGGCGTACATCTGGCTGGCATCGACCGCTACCCGCCCCGGGAGATCGAGAGGGCCGATGACGGTGACACCGTTGTGGAAGATGGTCTTGCCGGGTTCGGTGACCTCACAATTGCCACCACCGGGTGCCGCCACGTCGACCACCACCGAGCCGGTGCGCATCGCCTCGACCATCTCCCGGGAGATGAGCAACGGCGCCTCTTGTCCGGGGATCTGGGCGGTGGTGATCACCACGTCGGCATCGGCGACGTGGGGCGCCAGGGCGTCCATCTGGCGTCGCTGGGTTTCGTCGGAGACCTCCTTGGCGTACCCGGAGGCGGCAGCCGCCGACTCGTCCACCGGTGCCGCGATGAACTTGGCGCCCAAGCTCTCGATCTGCTCTCTGACCTCGGGGCGGATGTCGTAGGCGGAGACCACCGCGCCGAGACGTCGCGAGGTGGCGATGGCATGGAGACCGGCCACCCCGGCCCCGAGCACCAGGACCTTGACCGGCGGGATCGTCCCCGCGGCGGTGGTCAGCATGGGGAAGATGCGTGGTGAGGCGGTGGCCGCAGCCAGTACCGCGGCGTAACCGGCGGCGGTGGCCTGTGATGACAGGGCGTCCATGCTCTGGGCCACGGTCGATCGGGGGATGGCCTCCATGGCGAAAGAAGTGATGGTTCGATCGGTGAGCTCTTTGATCAGGTCGTGAGCGCCGAAGGGGTCGAGGAACCCGACGAGGGTCGCCCCGCTGGGGATCCGTCCCACCTGCTCCAGGCTGGGCGGGCCGATGACCAGAACCACTTCAGCATCGTCGAACGGGTTCGGTGTCACCTCGGCACCCGAGGCAACGTAGTCGTCGTCGCTGAACCCGGCTCCGGCACCTGCTCCCGTCTCGACACGGAGACGATGCCGCTGCTCTACCAGCCTCAACGCCATCTGAGGGGTGATGGCGACACGACGTTCACCCTCAGGCTCTGCAGGCACCGCTAGACGCATGTGATGCTCAGGCTAAGGAGACATCGGGTGTTGCGCCAAAGCGGCCTCGCCAGTAGGCCCCGCCTCCCGATAGATTTCCCTCCGATGAGTCGGAACCTCTTCACCTGATGCTCAAGGGCCTGCGTCTGGGTCGGGTCTTCGGGATCGAGATCAGCATCGACCCCTCCTGGCTGGTGATCGCCTTTCTCTTCAGCTGGTCGTTCTACATCCAGTTCGGTCTCGAGTTTCCCGACCTCGAGCCGGCTCCGCTGGTTGTCATGGCCGGGGCCACGGCGTTGGTCTTCTTCGCATCGGTCCTGCTCCACGAGCTCAGCCATTCGGTGATGGCGAGACGGCTGGGGATACCGGTCGAGGGAATCACCCTTTTCCTCTTCGGAGGGGTGAGCAAGATGAAGATGGAAGCCCGTCAGCCACGGGACGAATTCCTGGTGGCCATCGTCGGCCCCTTGACCAGTCTGCTTCTTGCCGGGGTCTTCTGGGTGGTGGTCAATCTCGGCGCCGACCTGCTCAGCCCTCTGATCCTCTTCCCCCTGGCCTATCTGGGCTGGCTCAATCTCCTCCTCGGAGTGTTCAACCTCCTCCCCGGGTTTCCCCTCGACGGGGGTAGGGTCCTTCGCTCGATCCTGTGGCGGACCCGGGGGAGTCTGGTCGCCGCCACCCGTGGTGCCGCCCGGGCGGGAAGGTTCATCGCCTCGCTCCTCATCGCCCTCGGCATCTTCACCGTTTTCCAGGGAAACCTGGGTGGTTTGTGGATGGCGGCCATCGGGTGGTTTCTCCTCCAGGCGGCGAGTGCCGCCGACCAGGACGTCATGATGCGGTCCTTTCTCGAAGATGTCACCGCACGGGACCTGATGTCCCCGAAGCTGGTGAGCATCCCCTTCGAAGCCTCGATCACCGAAGCCGTCGACGACTACTTCCTTCGTTACGACCACTCGGCCTTTCCGGTGGTGTCCGAGGACCGGTCGGGTCTGCTCACCCTGAGGGCGGTGCGTCAGGTCCCTAAGGACCAGTGGGACATCCGTCACGTGTGGACGGCGATGACCGATCTCGACCAGACCTGCACGGTCAATCCGGAGACGCCGATGAACAAGGTCATGGAACGTCTCCGGGAACAGGAACAGGACCGGGTTCTCGTTGTCGAGGACGGCCGAATCCTGGGGATCATCACCCCCCGGGATGTCGCCCGATGGGTGCAACGGTCTCAGGATCTCGGTCTGTCCCCGACCGAGTGATCGCCGGCGAGGGCTGGCGAACCCTGCGCTCAGCGGCGCGTGCAACCCTGGGTTGAGGGACCGGATGGGTGACCTGCGTGGTCGATCGCAGGGGAGCTGGTAGCGGCGGGCCGACTGGCGCTGTGGACGTCCGAGCCTTCCCTAAACATCGATGACCACCGGGGACTGCCCAGGTCGAAATGTCCAGACCTGGTTGACGTTCCTTTCTGTCTCACCAGTCGGTTCGTGGGAGGGTCTTCCTGCGTTCGGTGGCGTCGTCAGACCGGAACCTTGGTGAAGGCTGCCTTACCGAGGAATATGGCGCTGGGGAGATATAAGAGCCCGTTCTGAAGGATGGTCACCAGGGCGAACAACGAGATCAGTGCGAAGGAGATGGTCGCGACCCGTTGCCGCCAAACTCCACGAAACGCGAGGGGAGCTCCAACCCCGACGTTCAATGCCAGCACGAGGGCGACCGCTTGAGCTTGGTCGACGGCACCATCGACACAATCATCGACATCCTCCATGCCGTTGACGCCACCAAAGAACACACACGATGGACCCCAAGGCACAAAGTCCCCGAGCCCCAGCGGTCCATCAGCCGACCGTCCGAGAAGCATCACCAACAACGTGAAGGCGGTGGCTGCGATCAGCGCTACCAGAAGTAGTTGAGTCTGACGATCCTTCTGGCGTATCGACTGGAGAACCTTGGCCATCTCCCGGTCGAGGCTACC
>CAYZKF010000117.1:0-5875 GCA_964479135.1 uncultured Acidimicrobiaceae bacterium | reverse complement strand
TCGGTCGTGGTCCCGGTGAGAACACAAACCGCCACACCTGACATGTCCTCGATGCTCTCGAAGCCGCTGTCGGCCCTGACCATCATGCCCTGCCCGTCGTAGAAGGTGGTGGTGGCGAAGGTGGCTCCTTCGGCTCCATCGCGGGTGGCCGTCCAAGTGGTGTTCCTGATTAACACGTCTATCTCTCCGGACTGGAGAGCGGTGAAGCGTTGACCCGCCTCCAACGGTTTGTACTCGACAGCGTCGGGATCGCCAAAGACGGCTGCGGCGACGGCTCTGCAGTAGTCAATGTCGAATCCCGAAAAGTTGCCGTCCTCGTCGACGAACCCGAACCCCGGGACCAGGTTGTTGACGCCGCAGTTCACCTCTCCTCGAGCTTGAACCGCGGCGAGCACACCGCCCGACCCTCCGCCCCCGCCCTCGGCGGTCGTGGTGGTACCAGACGAATCGGTACAAGCGGCGATCACCAGGGCGAAGACGGCGAGCACACCAATTAGCTTCTTCGATTTCATTCTTCCTCCTATAGATACCTCACGCCCCGAGCCCCGGGCGATGGGCGTTCTCCGACCCTAATCCGATCGGAGAACCGGGAGCGGCGAAAAGTTGGGCGCCCCGGATGACCGGGCTTCAGTTCAGCGTCCGAGGACTGTGAGGACCCGGCGGACCACGGAGTCGGGGTCCATGCCCACCGAGGCCTGGATGTCGGGAGGTGAGCCGAAGGGGAGGAACCGATCGGGAACGCCGATGGTGGTCACCGTTTTGGCATGGCCTGCCTCGGAGAGCAGCTCCATCACCGCCGACCCGAGACCACCGGTAACCACCCCGTCCTCCAGGGTGACCACATGATCGACCCGGTCGGCCCACCCGCTGATCCGAGGGTCGAGGGGCTTCACCCAGCGCACATTGACCACACCGCATGCGACACCCTCGGCGGCGAGGTCGACCGCGGCCTTCTCGGCCACTTCGACCATCCGCCCTGCGGCAACCAGGAGGACATCCTCACCCTCGGAGATGAGATCGGCTACACCGATCTCCAGCGGCTCCACCGGGACGGACGGAACCGAAACCGCTCCCCCTTTGGGATACCTGATGGCGATCGGCCCTTGGTGGTCGACCGCGGTCTCGATCATGGCGCACAGCTCGGTGGCGTCGGATGGGGCGCCGACCACCATGCCCGGGATCAATCTCAGATATGCCAGGTCGAAAACGCCGTGGTGGGACGGGCCATCGGGTCCGGTGACTCCGGCGCGGTCGAGCAAGAACACCACGCCGAGGTCGTGCAGCGCCACGTCGGAGATGATCTGGTCGAAAGCGCGCTGGAGGAAAGAGGAGTAGATGGCTACCACCGGTTTCTTCCCCGCCATCGCCATCCCCGCGGCCAGGGTCACTGCATGCTGCTCGGCGATCCCAGTGTCGAACACCCGATCAGGGAACTTCTGAGCCATCTGGCGGAGACCGGCTGTGGAAACCATGGCGGCCGAGATCCCGACCATCTCGGGCCGGGTCGAGGCGGCTTCGGCTACGGCCCGTCCGGCGACCTCGGTCAGCTTGAGCTCGCTCTTCAGCTCCTTGCCGGTGGCGATGTCGAACGACCCGACACCGTGGAGCTTCTCCTCCTCGTCTTCGATGGCCGGCAGGTATCCATTCCCCTTCTGGGTGACGACATGGACCACCACCGGCTCCTTGTAGGTCTTGGCCTGGGCAAGGGTCTCTTCGAGCAGCCCGATGTCATGACCGTCGAGGATCCCCGAATACTTGAGCCCGAGAGCGTCAAAGACGGTCGCCGGTTCCAAGATCTGCTTGACCGCGTCTTTGACCCGGCTGGCCAGCTCGTCGGCGGTCTCACCGACCAGAGGGATCCCCCGAAGCATCCTGCCGATGGTCCGCTTGGCCCTCTCATAACGGGGGTCGATCCGGTAGTGGGCCAGCTTGGCCAGTGAGGCCAGACCTCCCACCGTGGGGGCGTAGGAACGGCCGTTGTCGTTGAGGATGATGACCAGCCGTTCCGGACGGGTCACCGCGATGTGGTTGAGGGCCTCGTAGGCCATCCCCCCGGTGAAGGCCCCGTCTCCGATGATGGCCACCGTCCAACCCGGGTATCCGGCGAGGGCGTGGCCGAGGGCATAGCTCAGGGAGGTGGAGGCGTGGCTGTTCTCGACAAAGTCATGGCGGGACTCCTCACGACTCGGGTAGCCGGAGAGGCCGCCGGTGTGGCGGAGCCTGTCGAAGTCGGCAGCGCGGCCGGTGAGCAGCTTGTGAACGTAAGCCTGATGACCGACATCCCAGATGAGGCGATCGTTGGGCGAGTCGAAGACCCGGTGGAGGGCGACGGTGAGCTCGACCACGCCCAGATTCGGGGAGAGATGCCCACCGGTACGTGAAACCCGGTCGAGGATGAAAGTCCGGATCTCCTCACAGAGCGCGGTCAACTCGTCAGGGGAGAGAGAGTTGAGATCCGACGGGGTGGTGATCTTTTCGAGCATCCTCATAGGCCCGGAACGGGCTTTGAGAAGGCTAGTGGCCATCTGGAGATTCGTGGCACCAGCTCCAGCCCACTCGCTGCCTCCCGAACCCAGGGTTCCAGGCGTCGCTCAGCGGGCTCTCTACAACCCAGGGGTTCACCAGACCAACCTGGCCACGCCTCAGAAGTCGGATCTATCCCGACGGCAGTGTGGCGGTTTGCCTGGGTAGTCGAACTTCGAAGGTCGAGCCCCTGCCCAACTCGCTCTCCACGGTGGCCGATCCCCCATGGGACTCGGCGACGTGGCGGACGATGGCCAGCCCCAACCCGGTGCCTCCGGTGGCCCGTGCCCGAGCCGAGTCGACCCGATAGAAGCGCTCGAACACCCGATCCAGATCGCGGGTGGGTATCCCCTCACCGGTGTCGGTGACCCGGAGCACGGCCGATGTCCCTTCCACGCCGAGAACGACAGCGATCCGCCCATCCTGTGACGTGTAACGGATGGCGTTGTCGAGGAGGTTGCGAACCGCGGCAGCCAGGTCGCGCCCACTCCCCATCACTACAACCGGGGTCGTCTCAACTTCGATGGCCAGGTTGTTGTCTTCGACACGATCGCGCACTCGTTCGACCTCCTCGAGGACCACGGCGTCGAACTGGATCGGGGACAGTTCCGGTGTTTCCCGCTCGAGACGGGAGAGATCGAGGAGGTCGGCGACCAACCTGTCGAGCTGTCGGGCCGAGGTCTCGATCTGGGTGGCGAAGACCTCGGCGGAACTGTCCTGGCGACTCAGGGCTATCTGTAGCGCCTCGGCGGCAGCGACGATGGTGGCCACCGGTGTCTTCAACTCGTGAGAGGCATTGGCCACGAAGTCTCTTCGGATCGAGTCGGCTCTCACCCGCTCCGAGATGTCGACCACTGCGAGAAGGACCCTGCCGTCCCCGACAAATGGCGTGGCCGTTCCCCGCAGTCGTCGGGCAGGGCGGCCATGGTCCACTTCCTGGCTGACCGGCTCGTTGGCCACCCTCGCCTCCCGCACCAACGACTGAAAGTGATGCGGGGTGAGGGCGCCGAGGGTGGTCGGCGCCATGCCAAGCATCTCGGCAGCTGCCGGGTTGGCATAGGCCACTCGATCGTCCGGATCGATCAGCACCGTCCCCGACGAGATGGCTCCCAGAACCACCTCGAGCAGGGAGGAGGCCTGCTCGGCGTCGGCCACCCTGCCACCGAGGTCCCGTGCGATCCCGGACAGGGCCAACCCGAGACGATCGAGCTCGGCTACCGGGGAGCGAGCAGGGCTCACCGCCAGGTCCCCGGCGGCGATCGCCTGAGCCTGACCGGCGAGGGCGGTGACCGGTCGGGCGAGGCGCCGCCCGAACACCCCGAGGAGAATCACGCCGACCAGCCCCCCCACCAGAGCCGCGGTGGCGATGGTCCGTCGGGTCCTCGCCAATTCCACGTCGATGACGCTGGTGGCGGTGGCCACCCGGAGGATCAGCCCCCCTTCGGGAGGGACCGCCACGTAGCGCTGGTCGAACCTGGTGCTAGAGCTGACCCGGGTGTCATAGCCGACCACACCGGTCAGTGCGGAGGCAACCTCGGGGCGGCCGAGGTGGTTCTCCATCAGGGCCGGGTCCTGATGGGAGTCGGCCACCACCACCCCCGAGATCTCGATCACGGTGATCCGGACACCCGCGGCGCCGGACACCCGCGCAGCCCACTCATGGTAGGAGTCACGATCGGCTGGAAGGCTCGCTGCAACCGCCCTGGCCAGATCCTCCAGGTGGGAGTCGAGGTCGTCGAGCCAAATCCCTCTTATCGTGCGGTCGACCAGACCGGTGACCAGGATGACCAGGAGCAGGGCGGCACCCGAGCCGAGGAGGACGAGCCGGGCGGCCAGCGACGACCGGCCCGGCGCCGGGCGGCTACTCATCGACGAACTTGTAGCCGAGACCCCTCACCGTGACGATGTGCTTCGGCTCCGAGGGGTCGGCCTCGATCTTCTTGCGCAACCTCTTGATGTGGACATCGAGAGTCTTGGTGTCCCCGAAGTAGGACGGCCCCCACACCTCGTCGATCAGGGCATGTCTCTCGGCGAGGCGGTTTTTCCGCCTCATCAACGACTCGAGCAACTCGAACTCCTTGGGGCGCAACTCGACGGGCACTCCGCCGACCCTGACGGTGTGGGCGTCGATGTCCAACTCGACCGGTCCGCCCCGGATCACCTCGTTGGTGTCGGCGAGCAGGCCGGTGCGGGACACCCGACGCAGCTGGGAGCGGATCCGGGCCACCAGCTCCCTCATCGAGAAAGGTTTGGTCATGTAGTCGTCGGCGCCCAGTTCGAGGCCGGCCACCTTGTCCGACTCGGCGTCTTTGGCGGTGAGCATGATGATCGGGGCGTCGGAGAAGGTGCGGACCTGTCGGCACACGTCGAGGCCGGACATCCCGGGGAGCATCAGGTCGAGGAGGATCACATCTGGGCCATGGACCCTGGCCGATTCCACCCCGGCGAAACCGGTGACCGCCACCAGCACCTCGAACCCCTCGGTCTCCAGGGTGTAGCGGATCGAGTCGGCGAGACCGGCCTCGTCCTCGACCACCAGAACCCGGTAGGGCCTGCGATCAGTCGATGTCATCTGAGGGCTCGATTATGCCCTCGTCGCTGAACTCGGCCCGCTCGCCGGTGATCAGATATGCGGTCTGCTCCCCGAAATCGACAGCTTGGTCGCCGAGACGTTCCAAGGCACGAGAGGCCATCAGCATCTTGGTGGCCCACTCGAGGAGCAGCGGGTCGCTGCCAACGGCGACCGCCTCCCGGTACATGTTGGCGTTGAGCCGGTCCACCGGCTCGTCCATGGAGGGAAGCAGCCGGGCCTCGTCGAGGTCCTGACGGAGATAAGCGTCGAGCGCGGTCCGGATCATCGGCCTGACCAGGTCCCCCATCTCCTGGATCATCTCGCAGATCCTCTCCACCCGGGGAAGGCCGTCGTTGAGGCGGGCGATCTTGGCGATGTTGACGCACTGATCGCCCATCCTTTCGAAGGTGCTGTTCAGCTGGAGCAGGGCGGTCATCCGTCTCAGGTCGCCGCCCAGAGGCTGGTTGCGCGCCATCAGCGTGGTCCAGTCGTGGTGGGCCTCCAGGTAGATCCGGTCGATCTCGTCGTCCATGTCGATCACCCGTTGGGCAACAGCCAGGTCACCCTGCGTCACCGCCTCCACCGCCATCCCCACCATCATCTCGGCCCGATCGACCACACCGAGGATCTTCTGTTCCAGTTCCTCCAGACCGTGGTGGAAGTGGATGTTGGCGTCGTGTGCGTGGGTCATCCGAACCTGCCGGTGATGTAGTCCTCGGTTTCCCTCTTGTCGGGGGCGGTGAAGATCTGGTCCGTCGGCGAGTACTCGACGAGTCGGCC
>CAYZKF010000116.1:2131-5920 GCA_964479135.1 uncultured Acidimicrobiaceae bacterium | reverse complement strand
GGTCCCGGTGACCGCATCGCGGTCGAGCCGTGCTGCCGAGGAGTTCGGGTACTCCTTGGCCCGGGTCTCAGAGGGCACCGCACTCGCCCTCCACGTGGTCAACCGCCCAGACGGCGAAGGGTTGTTCCTTCCAGGCCAGAGGGAGGGGGAAGGACCCATCTACGCCGCCGATGACCTGCTCCGGGAGGCAGGTGACTTTGCCAAGCGTGTCGGGGTCAGGTTCCAGTCCGAGGCGCGGGTGGCACCCAATGCCGAGCAAGAGATACTCGACTTCGCCCACGAAGGTGACGTCGACCTGGTCGTGCTGGGGACATCGAGCCGTCCCGTGACCAACAGGCCATTCTTCGGGCATCGAGTTAGCTACATCACAGAGCATTCCAGCCTCCCCGTGGTTGTGGTTGCCCTTCCTTCGGGTAGCGGGCGGTCCTGACCGCCCGCTTGGGTTGGCGAGCACTTAGGATTCGTCGCGTAGCCATGCCGAGCCAGAGAGAGACCTTCGCCGACCGCCACATCGGGCCCAGACCGGCCGATGTGGACAAGATGCTGGCCACGGTGGGAGCGGCATCGCTGGACGAACTGGTGGCACAGACCGTCCCCGAATCCATCCTCGACACCCGCCTCGAGCTGGCGCCGGCGCTCTCCGAGCAGGAGGTGGCGGCGAGGTTGGCGGAACTGGCGGGTCGCAACCGGGTCATCCCGTCCCTGATCGGTCTCGGCTACCACGACACGATCACACCGCCTGTTATCCAGCGCAATGTTCTGGAGAATCCGGCCTGGTACACCGCCTACACCCCATACCAGCCCGAGATATCCCAGGGGCGTCTCGAGGCGCTTCTCAACTTTCAGACCATGGTGTCGGACCTGACCGCGCTCGACGTGGCCAACGCATCCCTGCTCGACGAGCCCACCGCTGCCGCCGAGGCCATGGCCATGGCCAGACGCCTCTTTCGGGGGGAGCGCGAGGTGTTCTACGTCGATCCGGACTGCCATCCCGCCACGAGATCGGTGATCGAGACCAGGGCACGGGCCGCAGGTGTCGAACTGCGGGACCTGGATGAGGCCGTGGAGCCAGAGTTGGCCTTTGGCGTCTTGCTCAGCTATCCGGGCTCCTCGGGAGAGGTTTCCGACCACAGCGAGGTGGTCGCCTCCTTCAAGGACGCTGGAGCGCTGGTGACGGTCACCACCGACCTCCTCGCCCTGACGTTGCTCAGGCCACCCGGAGAGTGGGGCGCGGATATCGTCGTCGGGTCGGCACAACGATTTGGTGTTCCGCTTGGCTACGGCGGCCCTCACGCCGGCTTCATGGCCACCCGCGATGCCCATGTCCGCGCCATGCCCGGCCGCCTGGTCGGGGTCTCGGTGGACCGGGATGGCAGATTGGCATACCGCCTTGCCCTCCAGACCAGGGAGCAGCACATCAGGCGGGAAAAGGCCACATCAAACGTGTGCACGGCCCAGGTGCTCTTGGCGGTGATCGCCGGGCTCTACGCCTGCTGGCACGGTCCCGAGGGTCTGCGGGCCATCGCCGCCGAGGTGAACCGTCTTGCCACCACCATCGCCGATTCGCTGGCCGACTCTGGGTTCGAGGTAGTCAACGAGGGCTGGTTCGACACAGTTACGTTGCGTGCGCCCGGCCGGGCAACCGACCTCGTAGCGGCCGCTCTCGACGCCGGGATCAACATCGGTCTCGTCGACGACAGCCACATCAGGATCGCCGTGGACGAGAAGACCGATGACGACCTGATCGCCAGGCTGGCGGCGGCTCTGGGGGCGGAGGTGAACAACGTCGCAGGTCGAATCCCCGGCCACGCCGTCCGGGATTCGGCGTACCTGACCCACCCGGTCTTCAGCCTCCATCAGTCCGAGCACGAGATGCTCCGTTATCTGAGGCGGCTGGCCGACCGCGACCTCGCCCTCGATCGCAGCATGATCCCCCTCGGTTCGTGCACCATGAAACTGAACGCCACCAGCGAGATGATCCCGATCACCTGGCCCGGATTCTCCGGGATCCACCCCTACGCCCCTGTCTCTCAGGCCCAAGGCTATCTGGAGCTGATAGCAGATCTGGAGAGCCAGCTGTGTGCCATCACCGGATACGACGCCGTCTCGCTCCAACCCAACGCCGGGTCGCAGGGAGAGCTGGCCGGCCTGTTGGCTATTGCCGCATACCATCGGTCCCGTGGCGAAGAGGGAAGGGACGTGTGCCTGATCCCCGCCTCGGCGCACGGGACCAACGCCGCATCCGCGGTGATGGCGGGGATGCGGGTCGTCGTGGTGGCTACCGACAACCACGGAAACATCGATGTGGCCGACTTGAAGGAGAAGGCCGCCGAGTACACCGACTCTCTCGCCGCCATCATGGTCACCTACCCCTCGACCCATGGAGTGTTCGAGAAGGCCATCACCGACATCACCGAGACGATCCACCGCCACGGTGGACAGGTCTATGTCGACGGTGCCAACCTCAACGCCCTGGTGGGACTGGCCCGGCCTGCTGACTTCGGGGCCGACTGCGGCCATCTCAACCTGCACAAGACCTTCACCATTCCCCACGGCGGTGGTGGGCCCGGGGTCGGACCCCTGGGGGTAGCCAGCCACCTCCGCCCCTTCCTGCCCAACCATCCCCAGCTTGCCGAGGCGGGCCCGGAGAACGGGATCGGGGCCATCTCCGGCGCACCATTCGGTTCGGCGGGGATTCTGCCCATCCCGTACGCCTACATCGCCATGATGGGGGCTGAAGGTCTTCGACGGGCGACTCTGGTTGCCATCCTCTCCGCCAACTACGCTGCCCGCCGTCTCGATCCCTACTTCCCCGTGCTCTACACCGGCTCGGAGGGCAGGGTCGCCCACGAATGCATCATCGATGTCCGGCCCCTCACCAAGGAGACCGGCGTCGATGCCACCGACATCGCCAAACGGCTCGCCGACTACGGCTTTCATGCCCCGACCCTTTCCTTCCCTGTTGCCAACACGCTGATGATCGAGCCCACCGAGTCGGAGAGTCTCGAAGAGCTCGACCGATTCTGCGATGCGATGATTGCCATCCGGGCTGAAGCAGACCGGGTTGGTGCGGGCGAGTGGCCGAGGGATGACAACCCGCTTGTCAACTCGCCGCATACCGCCCTCGATGTCGCCGCCGATGAATGGAACCGGCCTTACAGCCGGGAGCAAGCCGCGTATCCGGTCGATAGACTGAAAACTGACAAGTACTGGCCGCCGGTAGGGCGAATTGACGGGGTCGCCGGGGATAGAAACCTGATGTGTGCCTGCCCTCCTCTGGACGCTTATGTGTGAGCGACCTTGACATTTCCCGATCTGGTGGGATCTTTAACTAGCGTTAGACACAGCGAGATCAAGGACCTTTGAGTGAAGTTCAGCGGAGAGCTCAAATTTCCTGAGATCGACCACCCTGGGGTCCCGATCACTGTTCTGATCGAGGGTTCACAAACAGAACTGGTCATCGAGGGGGAGACGTTGGGGCGTTGGTCGCTGTACGACGTCCACGCCCGACGACTGGTGGCCAACGCGTTCCTCATCAACCTCGATGGCACCGAGGTCACATTCGTTGCCGACGACCCTATCGACTTCGCCTACCGCGGGGTCGAGCACATGGCCGAGACCTGGGCCGGCATCAAATCGAAGCGGATGGCTGCCCGCTCGATGGCGGTGCGAAAGTCACGGCAGGGCACCATCCCATCTCGCATCGAGGACATCAAAGAGGCCATGCAAGCCAACCTCGAGGAGCAGACGGTGCCACGCCAGCTCGCCGGAGAGGTGGCGATGCCCTCC
>CAYZKF010000116.1:0-2031 GCA_964479135.1 uncultured Acidimicrobiaceae bacterium | reverse complement strand
GGCCGAGCCGGAGCCTGAGATGGTGGCGGCCGAGCCGGAGCCTGAGATGGTGGCGACCGAGCCGGAGCCTGAGATGGTGGCGGCCGAGCCGGAGCCTGACGTGATCACTATCGAACCCGACCCCGACCCGAATTCGGATGCTGCCGAGCCGGACACGATTCCGCCACGTCTCGTCGAGACCATCAAACCGGTAGCGGTGCTCGATCTCAGCCAGGCTGAAGACTCCCCGGCAAAGGCCAGCACTCCCGAACCGCAACCTGCCATGGCCGGGACCGCCCGGGACAAGACAGGTCTCATGGGTGCGGTGCGGGCCGCTTTCCGCAGCGGTCCCCGGGATCACGAGCACAAGTTCATCGAGGCTCCCGGTGGCATCGGGATCACCAGATACGTTTGTGAGGAGTGTGGCTTCGTCTCGATCTCAGCCTGAGATCGACGCGCCACTCCTCCGAGAACCACCCTCCGATGGCTCATAGCTGAAGAAGCGCAGCGCGACGGCCAGCCCAATCCCACCCCAGACCAACAGCGAGACCACCGCACTCAGGGGTGCGGCAACCCGGACACCGGTGAACGCGGCAATGGCCGCGGAGGCAAGCGGTTCGAGGGGGAGTAATCCTGCCAGCGTTTGCAACCAGGCCGGTGCGTTGTCCATGGGAAAGAACACGCCAGATATGAAAGCCAGAGGCAGAATGACACCGTTGGCGATGGCCGGAGCGGCGCGCGCTGTCGGGGTGATAGCGGCGACGGCCAGCCCCAGAGCGGAAAAGGTGGCCGCCCCGAAAAGGAGGAACACGGCGAAGATCGGAATCTGGCTCCAAATGATCTCAACGTCGAATGCCAGCCACCCCGCCGTCAGCATGAGTGTCACCGAGACCACTCCCACCAAGGTCGCAGACAGGATCCGGCCGCCGAGGTGCACCGACATGGGCATCGGAGTTCCAGCGACCCTCTTCAGAATCCCCTGATCACGTGCCATTGCGGTGTTGATGGCGAGGTTGGTGAACGTGGCGGTGACCATGCCGAACACGGCAAGGGCGGCGGTCACGTGCTGGGACACCGCGACCCCGTCCTCGGTCTCCGTGCCGGAGAGGAAGAAGTTGACCATCAGCAGGAACATCAGCGGCATTGCCAGGGTGAAGAAGGAAGGCTGCCACTGCCGACCGGAACAGAAGCAAGGCGTGAAGCCGGGCCTCGGAGATCAAGAGCCTGAGGTCACCCATCGTGGTCTCCGATGAGTCCCAGATAGGCGTCTTCGAGGGTCAGCCTTTTCACCTCCAGCTCCGAGAGCGCGATATCGCGGGTGATCGCCTCCGATGTGACGCGGGCCAGAACCCCGACCGGATCGGTGGTGGCTATCTCGACCACCCCATCCAAAGAGGTTTCCACCCCCAAGTCTCGGGCTCGGGACGGGTCGATGCGGAACCGGATGGTGGTGTGGCCGGTGGCTCGATCCATGGCGAGGGCGAGGTCGAGACGCCGGCGTTGGCCTCCTGACAGGCGTTTGATCCTCTCGCCGCGTTTTGGCTCCAAGCCGATCATCGCGATGGCGTCTTCGGTGGACATCGGGTTGGAGTGGGGGCGGGCCTGGGCCGTGATCGCTTCGGCGACGGTGAGTTCGTCTTCGATCCCGGACTCCTGGAGAACGATCCCGATGCGGTCTCTCAGGGAGCGGTCGCTGGTTGCCGGGTTTGTCCCAAGCACCTCGATCTCCCCGGAGTCGGGCCTCCTCAACCCCTCGATCATCTCGACCGTGGTGGTCTTGCCCGCCCCGTTTGGCCCGAGGATGGCAACGACTTCGCCTCTCTCGATCGTGAGCTCGATCCCGTCGACCGCGCGAACCCCGCCGTACGACTTGGTCAATCCGCGGACCCGGACGGCGGTCACCTGTGATCCCTTTCTCAGGGATGTGCCAGGCGGCGTGGTCAGGACATAGAAATTGTCGCCGGTACCCTCGGACCGTGACAAGTCTCAGACCGGTTGTTCTCTCCGGTGGCTCGGGGACCAGGCTGTGGCCCCTGTCCACCCTGGAGGTGC
>CAYZKF010000115.1:0-5971 GCA_964479135.1 uncultured Acidimicrobiaceae bacterium | reverse complement strand
GTCGAGATCACCGGTGGGGGTCAGCCCACCGTTCGTCTCCTCGGGACCGCGGCCCGCCGCGCCGAGACACTCGGGGTGACCGAGGTGCTGGTCACGATCACTCACACCGACACCGCCGCCTTGGTCATGGCAGTGGCGGTGGGGGAGGACGCACTACTAGACCCGTCGGAGAGCACTTAACCTTCACCCGGTGAAGCCGGTTGTCACCGCCACCGAGTACCGAAGGGTCGATCAGGCGTATCAAGGCGATCTCGACCTGGCGATGGACAAGGCGGGTCATGCAGTGGCCCTAGCCGCGGCCCGACACGGAGCCGGATACGGGACCCGTGTGGTGGTTCTAGCCGGGCCGGGCAACAACGGGGGCGACGGGTATGTGGCCGCCCGTCACCTGCACGCCAGGGGAGCGGCGGTGGAGGTGCAGCGTCTCTTCGAGCCCCGATCACCCGAGTCGGTCCGGGCCGCGGCCCAAGCCCGGTCGGTCGGGGTGGACATCTCCGAGATCGGGCCACCGGTCCAGTGTGACCTGGTCATCGATGCCGTGTTCGGCGGTGGGGTACGCACCGATCTCCCCGCCGAAGTGGTGGCATGGATGGGGACGGACGCCCCGGTCGTCGCCGTCGACTTCCCGACAGGCCTCGACCCGGACACCGGTCTGGTGAGTGACGATGCATTCCGGGCAGTGGAGACGGTCACCTTCTCCAACCTGAAGACCGGGCATGTCAGCGGAGTGGGCCCCGACTTCTGTGGGACGGTGACTGTGGCCGAGATCGGGATCGAAGGTGGTCGACCGTCCATGTATGTCGCCGAGGTCGACGATGCCCGCCGCCCGGCACGCATCCGCACTGCCCACAAGTGGTCGGCGGGGGCGGTCCTCGTGGTCGGCGGGTCGACAGGGATGTTGGGAGCACCGGTCTTCGCAGCCAGGTCCGCTCTCGCCTTCGGTGCCGGATCGGTGTACCTGGCAACTCCGCACCCCGACCTGGCTCACTCCCTGGCTCCCCAGGTCCCGTCGATGTCCTTCGATCAAGCCGGGTCAATGCTCGATCGGTTCGATGTCGTGGTTCTCGGTCCCGGTCTTGGTGAGTCGGCTTCCGGGGATGCCGGCTCGATTGCCGGCCAGGCCCGGCGAGTTGTGATCGACGCCGGCGGCCTTCTTCCCGAGGTGATCGAGGCGGCCACCAAAGGGGGTGCCGAGGTCATCGCCACACCCCATGCCGGAGAGTTCAAGCGGATCGCCGGGATCGGGCCCGGCATGTTCTCCACCCGCTCCTACGCCCAGAAGGCGAAGCTGACCCTCCTCGCCAAAGGAAACCCCACGGTGGTCACCGACGGCGGCCTACCGACGCTGGTAACCACCGGAGGCCCCGAGCTGGCCTCGATCGGGACCGGTGATGTCCTCGCCGGGATGATCGGCGCCCTCTGGGCCAGGGGCCTGGAGCCGATGGAGGCCGCTACCTCTGCTGCTTACTGGCACGGCGTCGCCGCCACCGACCTCGGACGGGATGGCACCGTCACCGCCCAGGTGTTGGCTGATGCCATCGGCGGGTACGCCTGGTGAGACCCACCTTCGTCGAGATCGACCTGACCGCTGTCGCCGACAACGTCGGACGGTTTCGCAGTCTTGTCGCCCCGTCGATGTTGTGCGCCGTGGTCAAGGCCGATGGTTACGGGCATGGCGATGTGCCGGTGGGGGAGGCTGCGCTCGCTGCCGGTGCCGACTGGCTGGCCGTCGCCTTGGTCGAGGAGGGGGTCCGTCTACGCGAGGCCGGTGTCGACTCGCCGGTTCTTCTCCTGTCCGAGCCGGGGCCAGATTATGCCGGTGACGTGGTGGAGTGGGGTCTGACCCCCACGGTGTACTCCGTCGCTTTCACCGAGGCCCTGGCCGCCACCGGCTCCCCGGTCGGCGTTCATGTCAAGGTCGACACCGGGATGCACCGGGTGGGGGTCTCCCCAGGCGATCTTTCGGCCCTGGTGGCTTCGATCCGGGGTGCCAAGACCCTCAGCCTCGACGCGGTGTGGACCCACTTTGCCGTGGCCGACGAGGATCCGGTGTTTACCGGGGAGCAGATCGAGAGGTTTCACCGGGCCACGGCCGGCCTGGAAGTTCCGATGGCCCACATGGCCAACACCGCCGGGGCGGTCCTCTTCCCCGAGTCGAGGGGCGACATGTGTCGCATCGGCCTCGGCATCTACGGGATGCACCCGTGCCCTGAGACGCGAAGGCTGATCGAGCTTCGCCCGGCGATGCGTATGGTCAGTCATGTCACCCATTTGCAGAGGCTCAAAGCCGGTGAGAGGCCCAGCTACGGGCGGATCAGACCTCTGGACACCGAAAGCACCGTGGCCACCGTCCCGGTGGGGTACGCCGACGGGTTCACCCGGTCTCGAACGGGCGATGTCTTGATCGGGGGGAGACGCCACCCTCTGGCCGGGCGGGTGACCATGGACCAGATACTGGTCGACGTCGGAGACGATGACGTCGGGATCGGCGACGAGGTCGTGCTCATCGGCGGCCAGGGGGCCGAGGTGATCACTGCTGACGAATGGGCTCAAGCCCTGGGTACCGTTTCCTACGAGGTGGTCTCCACGATTGGGCCCCGGGTGCCGAGGAGGTATCTCTGACCAACGACACCATCACCGCCATACCCGGGATCAGGGTTGGCCACTGGACCGACAGCCAGGCGATGACCGGGTGCACCGTGATCGACCTACCCGAGCCGAATGTGGTCACCGCCGAGGCCAGAGGAGCTGCGCCCGGGACACGTGAGTACGCCTTGCTGCAACCGGGAATGCGGGTGGAGCAGGCCCAGGCCATCCTGCTCACCGGTGGATCCGCCTTCGGGTTGAGCGCCGCCGACGGTGTGGTCCGGGTCCTGGCCGCCGAGGGGAGGGGTCATGCCACACCGGTGACGCCAGTGCCGATCGTCCCGGCCGCCGTGCTCTTCGACTTGGTCCCCGGCGACCCCGAGGTGAGACCGGGCGCGGCCCAGGGGGAGGCGGCTTATCGCGCCGCCAGCGGCGACCCGGTCGAGTCCGGGCTCATTGGCGCCGGGACGGGGGCCACCGCAGCCAAATGGCGGGGTCTGGAGCACCGCCGGCCCGGCGGGTTGGGGTCGGCCCTCCGTCATGTCGGTGAGGCCATGGTCGGCGCCCTGGTCGCGGTCAATGCCATCGGCGACGTGTTCACCGTCTCCGGTGAGCCCCTAACCGGGGGGCCCGCCGAGCCCGGCCCGCCGCGGTTCATCCCCGACGCCTTCACCAACACCACCTTGATAGTGGTGGCCACCGACGTCGCTCTCGATCGGATAGCCCTCGGTCGACTGGTGGCGCGGGCCCACGATGCCCTCGCGGTGTGCGTTCGTCCCGCCCACACCGGTTTCGACGGCGACATCGTCTTTGCCGTGTCCTGTGGTGACCGGGCAGAAGATGTCGAGGCATTGGCCGAGGCTGCCTTCGGGTCGGTTGCATCGGCGATCGAGAGGGCGATCCGCTCTTCCGCCCGGTGAATCACTGCCACAATGACACCTCGGTGAAGAGGTCGATCCCCGAGTTCGAGGCGTTGAGGGAGCGCGCTTTGTCATGTGTCGCCTGTGGGCTCTCCGAGACCCGCACCAATGTGGTCTTTGGAGTCGGTTCGGTCGACGCCCGTCTCATGCTGGTCGGCGAGGCGCCCGGTCAGACTGAGGATCTCAAGGGCGAGCCTTTTGTCGGCGCCGCCGGGCGTCTTCTCGACGAGCTCCTCGCCGGGATCGGGATCGACAGATCAGAGGCCTATATCGCTAACGTCCTCAAATGCCGGCCGCCGGGTAACCGTGACCCGAGGCCTGAGGAAATCGACTCGTGCAAGGGATACCTCCGGGAGCAGATCCGTCTCATCGGACCGGAGGTGGTGGTCACCCTGGGGAATTTCGCCACCAAGCTGCTCCTGCGGACCGAGACGGGAATAACCCGCCTCCGTGGTCAGACCTACCCCTGGTGGCTCGGGGCCACCCTTGTCCCCACGTTTCATCCCGCCGCCGCCCTCAGGGGCGGCGACCGGGTCACGCAACAGATGCGCCACGACTTTGCCCTGGCCCGAACCGTGCTCGACGACCGGTCACCCCCGGCGGTGGGCGAAGAGGCAGGTCCCGGTGAAGCGGGGATAGGGGACCACGATCAGCTGGAGATCTTCGGTTGAGAGAGCTTCGCTGTCCCACCCCCTCCGACACCCTGGCCCTGGCCCGCCGGATGGCTCCGCTGCTCAACCCCGGAGACATAGTCGTCCTCAAAGGCGGGTTGGGATCGGGCAAGACCCTGTTCACCGGCGGCCTGGCCGCCGGACTCGGGGTCGAGGAACAGGTGGTCTCGCCCTCTTTCGTGCTGGTCCGCCAATACCGCAGTGGTTTCATGCCCCTGGTCCATGTCGATGTCTACCGCCTGGGCTCGATGAACGAGTTCGACGACCTCGATGTCTTCGAGATGGCGCGCGACGGCGTGCTTGTCATCGAGTGGGGCGACGCCATCGAGCCGGGGCTGCCCGACGACCATCTCCGGGTGGAGCTCGAGGTCGCCGATGACGAGTCCCGGACCATCCGTCTCGTTCCCTGCGGTGAGTGGGACGAGCGAACCCTGGAGATGATGTTGTGAAGATCCTTGCCATCGAGACGGCAACCCCCGGCGCCTCGGTGGCGCTGGTCGAGGACCGGGCGACGCTGGCTACCGCGTCGAGGATCGATCGGGTGGGTCATGCCGGTTTCCTGGTCCCGGCTATCGACTTCTGCTTCGACCAAGTGGGTTGGTCCCCTAGTGACCTCGACGGGGTGGTGGTCGATGTCGGGCCTGGTCTCTACACCGGGCTCCGGGTCGGCCTTGCCACGGCACAGGGTCTGGCAGCTGCCTTCGGCATCCCCCTGGTCCCGGCCACCTCGGTGGATGCGGTGGCCCTCGAGGCGCGGACCGGGCATCGGATGATCTGGGCCGTGGTCGACGTACGTCGGGGTGAGTTCGCCGTGGCTCGTTACCGGCCGGTGCCTGGGGGAGTGGTCAAGGAGGGCTCGACCGACCTGCTCACCCCCGAGGTGCTCCGGGCGATCCTCACCTCCAATACCGACGACAGTCTGGTGGTGGGTGACCTGGCTGCGCTGCCCGACGGCTTCTTCCGGGGGATGAAGAGAGTGAAGACCGGCCGGCCTCGCTACCCCTATGCAGTGGCTCTTGCCGAGATCGGGCACGCCCGAATGGAGAAGAGCGATTACCCGGCCCCCGACGACATCAGACCTCTCTACATGCGTGAGCCGGATGTGACCATCAACTGGTCAAAACTTCGTCAGGAGGGACCATGGGGAGTCGGGTGATGGTGATCCGCCCCTTCACCGAAGGCGACATCGAAGCCGCGGTTGCCCTCGAGTCGGCGTGTCAGCCGAAGCCGTGGACTGCCGGCGTCTTCTCCACCGAGTTGGACGCGCCCGACCGGGTCTACCTGGTCGCCGACGACAAGGGACTGGTGGGTTTCGGCGGTCTCATGATCATCGGCGATGAAGCTCATGTCTCCAACCTCCTCGTCGACCCGGCATTGCGTGGTCAGGGCATCGGCCGACAAATTCTCACCAGCCTCCTGGACAGGGCGATCCAAGGTGGGGCACGTCATCTCACCCTGGAGGTCCGGGTCGGCAACCAGGCAGCCCGCGGTCTCTACGCCTCCGTCGGACTGGCACCGGTTGGAGTGCGACCCGGCTATTTCGGAGACGAGGACGCCCTGATCATGTGGGCGCACGACATCGACTCACCCGAATTCCTGGAACGTCTTCGGCAACCCCTGTCGAATCGAAGTACGAAATACGAAGTACGAAGTACGCACGAGCGAAGCGAGTGCCCATGAATCCCACAATCCTCGCCTTCGAGACCTCTTGCGACGAGACAGCGGTGGCCGTGGTCCGAGGGCGCGAGGCGCTCTCCAACGTCCTCTCCTCACAGACCGATCTCCACTCCCGGT
>CAYZKF010000114.1:0-5983 GCA_964479135.1 uncultured Acidimicrobiaceae bacterium | reverse complement strand
TGTTGTCTGCCATGGTCAGGGCGTCGGTGTACCGGGCGATGATCTCGTGTTGGCTCGGCGCCACCTCGTGGTGGGAGTGCTCGATGGGGATCCCGATCTGCTCCAGGGCGTTGATCGTCTTCCTCCGGTACTCCTGGGCGCCGTCGAGGGGAGTCAGGTCGAAATAGCCACCCCGGTCCAACACTTTGGGCTCGGGCCCGGCATCTTCGAAATAGAAGTACTCCAACTCGGGTGCGGCGTAGAAGATGTACCCGAGCTCGGCGGCGACAGCCAGATTTCGCTTGAGGACGGTGCGGGGGTCGCCGGGGAAGGACTCTCCGTCGGGGGTGTAGATGTCGCAGAACATCCGAGCCACCTGTTCCTCGGTTCTCCAGGGGAGGACGGCGAACGTCGAAGGGTCCGGTTTGGCCAACATGTCGGCCTCCTGGATCCGGGCGTAACCGTCGATCGCCGAACCGTCGAAGGTCATCCCTTCGTCGAATGCGACCTCCAACTCGGCTGGGCTGATCGAGACCGACTTGAGGAACCCTTGGACGTCGGTGAACCAGAGACGGACGAAGCGGATGCCGCGCTCTTCCACGGTCCGGAGCACGTACTCGGCCTGCTTGCTCATCGAGCTTCTCCTATGCGGTGCGACGACGACCGGTGAGCCACTTTCGGCGGAGCGATCGGCGCTCCTCCTCGGTGGTCCCACCCCAGATTCCCGACACCTGGTTGGTCTCGAAGGCGTATTCGAGACAGTCGGCACTGACCGGGCAGGTGGCACAGACCTCTTTGGCCTTGTCGATCAACGCCGGTGTGGCCTCGTTGCTGGGGAAGAAGATGCTGTTCGAGTACCCGGCGCAAGCCGCCCGGTCCTTCCAGCTTGTGATCAGCCTGGTGGCGGTGTCGGGGGGCCCGTAAGTCACCAGGCAATATTGGCCAGGTCACGACACTGTTACAAAACGAGACCCCCCAACATGCCACCCGGTTCGTGGCGCACAGCCGGTTCACCGACTCACGCGATACACCGCTAGCGGCCCATCTCGCAAGTCCGCTGGCATTTCGACGGCCAGATGACACCGCTCGCGGCGTCCTCGTCCTCGGCGAGCGGGCCAGTGCGCCTTCGTCCTGCGTTCTCGCGAGGCGGCGTCCCTGGCTCGTCGATGGCTCGGAGACACCGCGCCCCTATTTCACAGACACACCACTAGAACGGCGATTTGGGCTCGTCGGTTGCGGTCTCTGCGGTCGGAGTATCCGACCCACGTCCTCTCATTGCCAACGCGGCCAGGGTGAAGATGGCAAGCAACGCCACCGCAGCGGCGATCTTGGCGATCATCGTCTCGAGGAAGTCGGAGACGATCTCGAGGAAGGCGAAGCCGTCACAGGTGGCGGCGAACCCTCCCACCACGAACACCCCTCGCAGCTGGTCGGTCGGTATTCCCCGGCTGTCCGCGTATTCGGAGACACTGGAGATGGATCCGTCGGTTGTGGTGCTTGGCTCACTGTTCTCTGAGAACCCGGAATCGATGGTCACCGGGAACCCGCCGACGTCGACCCAGACCTCCCATTCGAAGTCCTCGAACACCGTGGGAGAGCTTCCGAACCAGGTGACCCCCCCGTCGGGGTCGAGGGAGAAGGGATCACCCCTGCTGGTGTCGGTGACCACCGTGGAGTCGATCGGGCTCGAAGCCACCACGGTGCACCCCCCGTTCAGCTCGCCGTTCTGGTTGGCTTGAGCGAGACCGGTCGCCCCCCAAGCTCCCATGGCAACCAGGATGACCAACATGGTGATCAGGCCGCCCTGCGCGGGGACCCTTCCCAGCGAGCCCAGGAAGATTCCGAGTAGGCCCACCAAGGCGGGGAGGAGGAACACCAGGATTCTGTCGAGCGGCCATATACCTTGTTGTTGGAGGACCACGGCGATGGCGAGACCTGCGACCACGCCGAGCAAGCCTCCAGCCACGGGCTTTGCCTTCAATGCAGTTGAGACTTCATCCACTTCGACCTCCTGGTGGGAGACACTACGCCCGAAGACAGGCGGTCCGCAGTCGAAGTTCGGTCTGATCCGAGATAGCCTTTGGCTATGCCTCGCATCCGCGCCGCCAGCATCGACGAGCACAAGGCGCTCACCCGGTCGGCGCTTCTGGTCGCGGCCCGCGATCTGATCGAGGCCGACGGGACCTCTGAGATCTCTCTTGGGGAGATAGCCCTGGCCGCCGGGGTGGGAAGGACCACCTTCTACGACTACTTCACCGACCGAGAGGATGTGATCGCCTCCCTGGTCGAAGAAGAGCTGCCGGTGGTCCTCGACCAGCTGATCCAGTCGGTGCCCACCTCTCTCCCCATCGCCGAGCGTCTCGCCGCCCTGGCGGTGGCCACCATCGAGTTCGTCGCCACCGATCGGGTCTTCGGTGTGATCCTCCACCGGGAAGCCGGGCGGATGGGACTCGAAGCCCAGACCCGAATCCGAGCTTCTCACGCCCAGTTGTCCCGCGAGCTCACCGGGCTCTATTTGGAGGGAGCCAAACTCGGGTTGTTTCGAACGATGCCGGTGGTCATCGCCGGACGGTTGATCCAGGACACCGTCATGTCCGGCGCCCGCCTTCTCATCTTGGGCGCAGCCGACCTCGACGAGGTGGTGGTGCATGTTCGTCGGTTCCTGTTGGGCGGACTCGGTTTCGTGCCGTTAACCAACCGTTGAGATGTTTGAAGGTCATGTGGAGCCGATGAGCACCAACCCTCGAGAAAGTTACATCAACCGCGAGATGTCGGCGTTGGAGTTCGGCAAGCGCGTCCTGGCCCTGACCGCTCGCGAGGATTTCCCCCTCCTGGAGAAGGCCAAGTTCCTCGCCATCTGGGCGTCCAGTCTCGACGAGTTCTTCCAGGTGAGGGTGGCCGGCCTCAAGGAGCAGGTGGCACACGGTGTCGGCTCGGTGACGCCAGACGGGATGACACCGGCCGAGCAGCTTGCCGCCATCAGAACCGAGGTCGAGACCCAGTATGAGGAGGTCTCGAAGAGATTCCTGTCCGAGATCGCTCCGGCGTTGTCCGCCGAGGGCATCGTCTTCAGCGATTATTCGACTCTCGACGCCGAGGACCGCGAGTTCCTCGACACCCAGTTCAACGAGTTGGTGTTCCCGGTGTTGACCCCGCTCGCCGTGGACCCCTCGCACCCATTCCCCTACATCTCCAACCTGTCACTCAACCTGGCGATCGTGGTCCGCAACCCCGAGACCGGGATATCCAAGTTCGCCAGGGTCAAGATCCCGCCATTGCTTCCGAGATTCGTAGTCCTCCCCGACGGGGAGCGATTCGTTCCCCTCGAGCAGGTGATCGCAGCTCATCTCGAGTCGCTGTTCCCGGGGATGGAAGTGACGCGCCACCACCCCTTCCGGGTGACCCGCAATGCCGACTTCGAGATCGAGGAGGACGAAGGTGGCGATCTCCTCATGGCCATCGAGTCCGAGCTCACCCAGCGTCGCTTTGGCCGAATGGTGCGCCTCGAGGTCCACCCCGACATACCCGAGGATGTCCTCGACCTGTTGATGAGGGAGATGGGGGCGGGCGACGAAGACGTCTACCGGGTCGACGGACCGCTCGACCTGTCCGGGCTGTGGAGCATCTACGACCTGGAACGCCCTGAGCTCAAGTTCGAGTTATTCACCGGTGTCATCCCCGCCCGGGTCTCCTCTCCGCTGTCCGAGTCACTCGACATGTTCGAGGTGATCCGTCAGGGCGACCTCCTGGTCCATCACCCCTACGACTCGTTCACCTCGACCATAGAGTCGTTCCTCACCCGGGCCGCCAAGGATCCCGCGGTGCTTGCCATCAAGATCACCTTGTATCGGACCACTGCCGACAGCCAGATCATGAGGTCGTTGATCGAGGCGGCCGAAGAAGGCAAGCAGGTGGTCGCACTGGTCGAGCTCAAGGCGAGGTTCGACGAGGAGCGCAACATCGAGTGGGCGCAACGCCTCGAAGAGGCCGGTGTCCATGTCATGTACGGCGTGGTCGGGCTGAAGACCCACACCAAGGTGGCTCTAGTGATGCGGCGCGAGGGAGATCGGGTGGTCCGCTACACCCATGTCGGTACCGGGAACTACAACGAGAGGACCGCCCGCACCTACGAAGACGTCGGGGTATTCTCCGCCGATCCCGAGCTCGGTGCGGACCTCTCCGACCTGTTCAACTATCTCACCGGTTACAGCCGTCAGAAGACCTATCGGAAGCTGGCGGTGTCCCCCGACGGGGTTCGCTACCGGATGATGGAGTTGATCGAAGCCGAGACGGAACGCTCCGACGGCCACATCACCATGAAGATGAACTCTCTGGTCGACCAGGGGATCATCGACGCTTTGTACCGGGCTTCGCAGTCCGGGACAAGTGTGGAGTTGATCGTGCGGGGGATTTGCGGTCTCCGACCGGGTGTGCCCGGGCTCTCCGACAACATCACCGTTCGCTCGCTGGTCGGCCGCTACCTCGAGCACTCGCGGATCTACCGCTTCGGAGCGAGGGGACGCCAGCGCCACTACTACATCGGCTCGGCGGACATGATGCCCCGCAACCTCGACCGTCGGGTCGAGGCCCTGGCGCCGATCACCGATCCCGACCTCCAGTTCCGTCTCGATGAGATCCTCGATGTGGTCCTCGCCGATGACAACCTGGCATGGGAGATGCGTCCGGACGGCTCGTGGCGTCGGGTCGGCCACCGCACCGGCATCGACGCCCATGTCGCCCTTCAGGACCTCGCCCTGGCCCGGTCCTCGGCGCACGTCTAGTGCCCCGACCACAAACGTTCGCCGCGTTCAGGCCGGCCAGCTGACGTCGCTGGCTGCGTCCTCGTCCTCGACGAACGGGCCAGTGCGCCTTCGTCCTGCGTCCTGGCCAGGCGACGTCCCTGACTCGCCCTGAACATCGCCAACGTCAGTGGCCGGAGCACTAGCTGTCTCACCCCGTTTGGGGACCGACGGCCCGAAGGGTCGTCGAGGGGGTACAGGTGGAGGTGAGATGCCTGCGCCGACTCTGCGGCGGGGCACCCCCCGTCCTCGTGTCGCTGGGGGCGTCCCACCGGTCGCAGAGGGACACAAGCCGCTCCAAGAGTTCACCCCTCGTTCACCTTCTTCTCGCTGAGCGGTCACCCGGCACCCATACCTTCCTTCTCGGGCGTGGGGCTCACCCGCGGCCTCCGGTCAGCGACCGGTTCAACAGATCAAGGAGCATTCTGGAATGAAAACCCACAATGGCCGTCTTACCACCCTGACCGCGGCCATGGCACTGATCGTCGTCGCCTGTGGTGGCAGCGGGTTCTCCGACACCACGGCCGCCGGGCAGACCACCCTGACCACCCAAGCCCCCGGCACCACCGCCCCCGGCGCCCCGGGCACCACTGTCCCCGTTGCCCTGGAAGGCGACCTCAATGGCGCCGGGGCCACATTCCCCAACCCGGTGTACCAGGACTGGACATTCATCTACACCAACGAAGTCCAGCCCGGGGTGACCATCAACTACCAGTCGATCGGCTCGGGTGGGGGAATCGAGCAGTTCCTCCTCCAGACAGTGGACTGGGGCACCTCCGAGCGCTATCTCCGTGACGACGCCCTGGCCGAGGGCCGCCAGTCCAGAGGATGTGATGCCCTGCAATGGCCGGTGTTGTTCGGCGCTGTCGAGGTGGCCTTCGGCGATGACCAATTCGACGATCTGATCCTCTCCGGGGATGTCGTTGCCGACATCTTCGAGCGCCGCATCACCAACTTCAGCGATCCCGCCATCACCGCGCTCAATCCCGGCAGAAACCTGCCCGATCTGGAGATGACCGTGGTCCATCGCTCCGATGGCTCCGGGACCACCAGTGTCTTCACCACCTACCTGGAGAACGACACCGACACCTGGACCTTGGGCAGCGGCACCGAGGTCCAGTGGCCTGCCGAGACCGTCGGCGGCCAGGGCAACGAAGGCGTCACCGCCGGCATCCAACAGAACCCCGGTGGGATCGGTTACATCA